>CAZLWZ010000426.1:0-1519 GCA_964563275.1 uncultured Flavobacterium sp. | reverse complement strand
TTCAGTCGATGAGCTACATCATCGATATTTACCGGCAGAACATCCAGCCAACAAAAAATGTACTCGATTATCTGTTTTTTGTGTCGTTTTTTCCGCAACTCGTGGCGGGCCCGATTGTTCGCGCGTCCGACTTTCTGCCACAGATATACAAAAAGCTAAATCTTTCAAAGGAAGATGTCAACGCCGCTCTGTTTCTGATCATCGGCGGACTGATAAAAAAAGCGGTTATCTCCGATTATATATCAGTTAATTTTGTCGACAGGGTTTTTGATGCACCGATGAATTACACCTCTTTTGAAAACCTGATGGCGTCTTATGGTTACGCATTGCAGATCTACTGCGATTTCTCGGGATATTCCGATATGGCGATAGGAATTGCACTGCTGATGGGTTTCAACCTGCCGCCCAACTTCAGAACGCCGTACAAGTCGGCTTCAATCACCGAATTCTGGCGTCGCTGGCACATTTCATTGTCGACTTGGCTACGAGATTATTTGTACATATCGCTTGGCGGAAACCGCAAAGGAAAATTTCGCACCTACATAAATCTTTTTATAACAATGCTACTCGGCGGATTGTGGCACGGCGCGTCGTGGAAGTTCGTTATTTGGGGGATGTTGCACGGATTGGCGCTTGTCGTGGAGCGCTTCTTTAACAGCTTTATCACGATCCCTAAAAGCGGGTTCCTGCGTGGCATCCGGGTGCTTCTGACGTTTCACTTCGTGGTGTTCAGCTGGATTTTCTTCAGGGCGGCGAATTTTGATGTTGCCTCAGATGTTATTTCAAATATTGCAGCGGTACGTTTTGATCCTGATCAGTGGCTGGCTGTACTGTCGGGATATGAAAATGTGTTTCTTGTGATGCTGGCCGGTTTTATTTGGCATTTTCTCCCTACCTCGTTTATACTGTTCCTAAAGCAGTTGTTCGATAAAATGCCTGTAGTAGCTAAAGCGCTTGTGCTGGCGCTTACATACTGGTTGCTTTATGCCACGGCTACAAGTGGGACGCAGCCGTTCATCTATTTTCAATTTTAGAAATGTTACTGGCGATTGTCTGCACCGTCAATTGAGAGGCGCCACTTTCCCGGTGCCATTCGTTGCACCGTTTGTTCCGGTGGTATCCGATGCCGATCCTCTGAATTTAGATGTGCCGCAGGCCAGAAATATAGTGGATAAAAGTAGGACGAACACTCGCTGGATTTTTTGAGAATATTTCATGATGCTTTTTTTTATAAAGTTAACGATAGGAGATTGTTTCCCTCTATAATATTTCCGGTCAATGTTGTATCATTTTTACCTAAGTTAAATGGTTTTTACTAATTTATTTATCGGAATTTTAAGTTCCAAATCGCTAAATTTGCACGACAAAATGAAAACAGACTATGTTCGATAATTTAAGCGATAAACTCGACAAGGCGTTCCACATCCTCAAAGGACATGGGAAAATTACTGAAGTCAATGTGGCGGAAACCCTGAAAGAGGTGCGGCGCGCGCTTCTTGATGCCGACGTAAACTTTAAA
>CAZLWZ010000425.1:0-1522 GCA_964563275.1 uncultured Flavobacterium sp. | reverse complement strand
CCCGGTCCGAATTTTGACTACAAACTCCGGTGGTTTAAACGACTCCAGGAACGGGCGCAGGTACTGCTGAGCTTTAAGATTCCTGTGATCCTTGTTGGCGATTTTAATGTAATGCCTACTGAGAAAGATGTTTATAAGCCCGAGCGATGGGTCAACGATGCGCTATTTAGACCCGAAGTACGAGAAGCATTTCATTCGTTATTGTCGCAGGGCTGGACCGATGGCATCCGGCAACTATATCCTACTGAGACCATTTACACTTTTTTTGATTACTTCCGTAACGCCTATCAGCGCCATGCAGGACTTCGGATAGACCACTTCCTGCTGAGTCAGCATTTCGAGAAGCGACTGCTTAACGGAGGTGTTGATCTCAAAGTCCGCGGTTGGGAAAAAACAAGTGATCACGCGCCGGTTTGGATTGAAGTACGCGATTAGCTTTAAGCCACTTGGATTTTTTTCCTGGTGTCCGGTGAAAAATAAAATGATTATCTTAGTCGATTATTTTTACCTATGAATTCTTCGCCCAGCCATATCACTTCTATTTTTTATGTCGACGATGATCGGGATGATCTGGATTTTTTTCAGGAGGCCGTTGAACGTCTTGGTGAGCGTGTGGCATTGTTTCATTTGGCTGACGATTTGATTGAGGCTATGCACAATCCGCCGCCTCAACCTTCGATTGTTTTTTTGGATCTTAACATGCCAAATAAAAACGGATTCGACCTTCTGCAGGAAATAAAAGCGTCGGACGCATTTCAGAACCTGCCGCTGGTGGTGTATTCTACCGCAAGTGATACGCATACTGTTCAACGATGCAGAAAACTTGGCGCGTCATTATACATCCGAAAGCCTACCTCGATTGCGGCGCTTCAACAGGCTTTACGAAATGTATTGGCTATTAATTGGGAAACGTTTGAACCCTGCGAGAAAAATTTCGTAGTCTGATCCTGCACTCAGTACGTGAATGTACTGTCAACCGGTGTGGCTTCTTCACAATTGATGAGCAGACTTTTATAGGTCTCATCGTACTGAAACAGCGTTGCGGGTATGCGCTTGCCATCCGGCATCAGCACTTCGATATTATAATTCTCGTCTAGTTCCTGCGTATTCAGGAAGTGGATTAATTCTTTAATGGTGCGCATAGCTATTATTTGAAAAAATATCGGGTTTTTATTTTCAACTTTTTATCAGTCGTCGACAGGTTGAATGCCGCTTTTTTGAACGCTGGTGGACCAAAACTTCCCTTGGCATTGTTCGAAAACCCGAATCCTTCGACAGGAATGCCGGCGCCGTTGACGTCGAGTTTCTCATTCTTATTTTCATCGTGCATAACTGCAGCAGCGTACTGACCGAACTTCAAATTGGTGAACACAAGAGTCGCTTTGCCGTTTACAATACCAGCGCGATGTTTAAGGACTGCATTGTTCGCATCTTGCGGGAAAAATTCCTCGTTATCATAGAGGCTCACGAGCACTTCCCCAGTGTCGTTTTTTAATCCCGTCACTTCTATCTCAATAGTTCC
>CAZLWZ010000424.1:0-1532 GCA_964563275.1 uncultured Flavobacterium sp. | reverse complement strand
CATCAAACCCAGCAAAATCCAGCACAATGCAAATCGATTCGCCGACCGACGAAACACGCGCGTGTCCAAGGTGAAGGTCGCCTGTCGGATTCGCAGATACAAACTCGACTTGAATCCTCTCTCCTGCACCGGAATTCGTGCGGCCATAATTTTCCTTCTGCTCAAGAACTGTTTTCACAACTTCCAGAAGATAATCTTTTTTGATCGTGATGTTAATGAAGCCAGGACCAGCGATTTCCACTTTCTCGATATTCGCCGATTCTTTATCGATGTTGGAAACGATCGCTTCCGCAATCACTTTCGGCGCTTTTCTGGCAATGCGCGTCAACTGCATCGCGATATTCGTTGCGTAGTCACCATTCGCTTTGTCTTTCGGCGATTCAAGGTGAACATCCACCGGCTCTGTTGTCAATTCCGCTTTTTTCACCGCTTCCGAGATTGCCTCTTTTATTGCCTGCTGAACTTTTTCAACTGCATTCATTTTGTAGCCTCCATAAATTGAATTTCCATTTCATATTCACCGGCATAATCTGCACCAAGTGACAAATCATAACGGACTTTAAAGTGTGTGCCGCTCACCGATAATTCGTGGGCGGTCGTCGTCAGCATGAAGGAACCCTGCGCATTCGTCAGATTTCCCGTCTGCTCTTTATGTAATAGGAATGGCAGCCTCATCTGAAGGCCCCCGCTTCTCATGATCACCGCTTCTTCTTCGTTGAACTTCACAATGGTGCGGATCTCAAGATCATCCTGCTGTTCCTGATATTGCAGATATTGGCGATTGTTTTTTTTGCGCAAAACGCCATGGGACTCGAGCTTCATCACTTGGTCTTCCATATCCGGCTGGCGGATGGTCGTCGTCAGGCTGATTGCCACTGATTTTTCCATAATTGCCGCCTCCCCGTTTGTTGATAACCTTTATATTATAGCCTGAGTGAGCGCCTTTTTTCAATTAAGTATCAATTTCGATGGGAATGAAAAGCGGCTGGGGAGTTTATCGGCGATTTTTCTGGGTTTATCAGCGGTTTTTTTACGTTTATCAGCGATTTTTCTGGGTTCATCAGCGATTATCTTTAGTTTATCAGCGATTCCTACTTTTATCGTCGATTTTTGAATGTTTATCGTCGATTCTCATGGGTTTATCGTCGATTTTTTTCGCTTTATCGTCGATTATTCACCTTTTATCGTCGATTCCAATAAAATCCGCGAAAAAGCCGCCCAGGCAGATGCCGGGCGGCTGATTTATAGTTACTTAATTTAAGTGTCCAGACTCCGGCTACCCAGCTCTTCAGACATAAGCCGGCCTAGTTCTGCGGTCAAGACCGCGCCGCTATTCCGTCTTACGCCTTTCAGAGCTAAGCGGGTGCCGTCGCTTTTCTTTATTTCACCCAACCCAAAATCATCTCACGAATCAGCTTGCTCGCTGTGTTCGCTGTCTGGTCAGAGTGGTCGTAGACGGGTGCCAGCTCAACGAGGTCGAAGCCGACAACATTGACGTCGGATGCTGCGATGGCATGGATCGATGCGAGCAG
>CAZLWZ010000423.1:0-1540 GCA_964563275.1 uncultured Flavobacterium sp. | reverse complement strand
TTCTTGCGCCGCAATGATATTTGCTACCAATAGCAAAACGATGTAAAAATGTTTCATTGGAAAAATATTAGTTGTTAATTAAATGATCTTTCACTTTTTGAGTAAGTGGATATATCACCTGATCTTCGCTGAACGTAGGGATAATATTTCGGATACTGTCGTACAGTTCGCGGGTTTGCGAAGAAATGTCATCTTTATACCCGAGGTAATCGATAGCCTGCGCAATTGTAATAGCTTCAATAGCCAGAACTTCGAACGCGTTTTCGATCACCTTGGCGGTAATAACCGCGGCGTTGGTTCCCATGCTCACGATGTCCTGATTATCATTGTTGTTCGGTATGCTATGAACGTACATCGGGTTCGAAAGCATCTGGTTTTCGGCAGTGGTCGAAGTCGCCGTGAACTGTACGCCCTGCATTCCGAAATTAAAACCGAGTTTTCCCAGGTTTACAAACGGCGGCAGGATTTCATTGATTTTCGAATTCAGAAGGTAGTTCAGTTGCCGTTCGGCCAGCATTGTCAGTTTTGTGATGACGATTTTTAGTTTGTCCATCTCCAGCGATATGTAGTCGCCGTGAAAGTTCCCGCCGTGGTAAACGTGTTTGTTTTTAACATCGATGATCGGGTTGTCGTTGGCCGAATTGATTTCGTTTTCCAATATTTCACCCACGGTTGATATGGTATCGGCTACAGGACCCAGAATCTGCGGTACGCAACGCAACGAATAATATTCCTGTACTTTTTCGCGGAAGACGGCTTCTGTATTTTCGCCTTTATAAAGATGGTCTGCGCGTTTACGAACGAGTTTGCTGTCAGATAAGTGAGTGCGCATTCTTTCGGCAACGGCCTGTTGACCTTTGTGAAGTTTGGCGTTATTCAGTTCTTCTGATAAATGGTCGTCGTAGGCTCGCACAATTTCGTTGATTGCACATGAAATTTTGATAGACCAATCAAGCAATTTCTCTGCATGAAAATGATTTACGATGCCGATACCTGTCATTACCGACGTTCCGTTCATTAACGCAAGGCCTTCCCGGATCTCGACATTGATCGGCTTTAAATTTTCAATTGCAAAAACATCGCGTGTCTGTCGGCGTTCGCCTTTATAAAATACTTCACCTTCGCCAATCAGCGTGAGTGCCAGATGCGCTAACTGCACTAAATCGCCACTTGCTCCAACGCCACCATGTTCGAAAATAAGAGGCGTAATGCCGCGGTTTACGAATTCGGTCATCAAATCGATCAGCGACGGATGGACACCCGAGTAGCCCAGTGACAGAGTGTTTAGCCGTGCGATAATTGTCGATTTTACATAAATCTCACTAAGCGGTTTGCCGGTTCCGGAACAGTGGCTTCTTATTAAGTTGTACTGAAGTTGAACCTTATCGTCATCGGCAATTTTATATTGCGCCATTGGTCCGAAACCTGTGTTGACGCCGTAGATTATTTTGTTACCTGAAAATTCCTGCAAGAATTCAAAGCTTTCCGTAACTCGTTGTTTAACTTCGTCACTTACCTGAAGCGGGTCGTTATTATATAG
>CAZLWZ010000422.1:0-1583 GCA_964563275.1 uncultured Flavobacterium sp. | reverse complement strand
GACGGTCACCGATAGCGAGAGTTTGTTCTGATGCGTCTTTATAAAGACCTGATTTGGCAAAAAGATCCTGACGTATTTTGCCTGATCCGAAAATTGCGCAACCTCGAATTCCTCAAGTTCTTGTATGCCGTTGCCGTTATAATCGTTCCAGGTATAAATGCCTTGTCCAGGTTCTACCTCCAAATAGGTGAATTCCTGCTGAGGAATAGTGCCCGATGTGGTTTCATAAGCGCTGGTGAGCTGCAGTAAGTCCTCAAAATAACGGTCATTGTAAAGTATTCGTGAATTTAGCGAAGGTTCATTTTCTCGCTGCTCGTCCTCGAACTTCAGATTTCGGTAATTTACAAAAACCGACAAATTTCTTTTATCAGATTGTAACAGCCGTGATTTCAGATAATATGAATCGGATTTATTGACGCGTTGAAGAATTCCGGTTTGTAAGCTATCGTTGACTCGGTTCAAATAGCCTATTTCAACATAGACCTTTGTACTGTCGCCACGGCCGGCGAATGCACCGTATTCCGTAAAACGTTGGCTAAGTGCCGACAATAAACCTGTTGCTTTCACCCGTTCCTGGTTATCTTCAATTCGTATCGTTGCTCCGATCCAATTTTTTCGGAAATGATAACGCGCCTGGGTATAATTGCGGACAAATTCTGATGATGCGTAGCTGCCGTCACTTTTCAGATAGCTGCCGTTGTTCTGCAGTGTCAAATCCTTTAATTTGAATAATCCCTGCAATACATGTCGGCTCCCCGAAAAACTTTCTGAAAAATCGAGTTTTTCAAACTGATATAAAGCTTTTCCTTTATCGCGCAAGGCAATATCGGCACCTGCAATCAACATACTCTGGTTACCGGTCGGATTGTTTAAATTCCAATCGCGGTTAAATTCAATAGTAAACAATCGCTCGATCGTCCTGAAGTCTTTCTGCACAAACTGATAGTCAGCAAAGGCATCAACGGTCCATTTTTTATCCAATAGACGTTGCTTTGCGTTGAATTTCCCGGCCACACCCTGGTTGTTATCGTCGCCAATGTCTGAAAAAAGATTTAGATCATTATTACTGATGCCGACTTCAAAATCGACATACGTTTTTTCGTTAGGTTTGAATTTGCCAATAACGGTCGCGATCTGGATCTTCGTGGGCGGCGAAAGCCGTACGATAGGTTCATAATTTCCCTGCGGAACGCCATTTACCGGTGCTACATATTCATAAATTCTTCCCACAGCGGCGTTGCTCACCAGAATATAATTACCCAGATTGTTTCCGACAAGTGAAAAACGGACGTTGTACAGTTCATCCTCAGGGTTGTTTGAAAATTCAAATACTTCTGCACCGCCAATGAAACTCTTTCGGTACAGGATTTTGTTGTCGGAGTAGGTGTCCAGATATGCCGACGGCGAGTTCATTAATGAAGGGTCGTCTCCCGCACCAACCAGAATCTGCGCTTGTTCAGGCGACAGGTTTTGCTGCAGCGGCTGGTTCTTGACATCGTTCTCGGAATAAACATGTCCGCCGATGCTCCACTTCTCGCGTTCATGCGTGACACCTGCGTAGGTGACAAATCGGGTATAATTGC
>CAZLWZ010000421.1:0-1611 GCA_964563275.1 uncultured Flavobacterium sp. | reverse complement strand
ACAGAATTGTTTGCTCTATACCGGAATCGTCAAGAAAACGCTTGACTCTATTGACAGTAACACGAATAAATATTAGGTTGTTGATCAGCCGGAACAGGATTTCTGCCTTCCGTTGCTGTTCAGCAAACGAAAATTGCAGCGAATTTATTGAAGCAAACCATAATAGTCTGAGGATCAGAAACCTGTCCATCTACAAAACGGTGTTTTCGCAAAGTTTGTAAAATTAAGTGCGCGCCGCCATGGCACGGAATATTCGTCTCTATTGGTAAGAATTAGCGAAAAAAATCGCAAATTTGCAGCTAAATTATCGCCATGCCAAAAATATCAAACAAGGGGCACCAGATGCCCGAATCACCAATCAGAAAGTTAGTGCCTTTTTCGGAAGTCGCTAAAAGAAAAGGACATAAGGTTTATCATTTAAATATCGGCCAGCCCGACATCAAAACCCCCGAGGTAGCGATGAACTCGATCAAAAACCTCGATATAGAGGTTCTTGAGTACAGCCACTCCGCCGGGTTTGAAAGCTATCGCAATAAACTCGCCGATTTTTATCAGCACCAGGGGCTGCCTGTAGACTCGGCCGACATAATCATTACGACAGGCGGATCGGAAGCTTTGCTGTTCGCGATCGGGAGTACGATGGATCACGATGATGAAATCATTATCCCGGAACCTTTTTATGCAAACTACAATGGGTTTTCGACTGCGTCCGGCGTACGCGTAGTGCCGGTTATTTCAACAATAGACACCGGTTTCGCACTTCCTCCAATAGCCGATTTCGAAAAATTGATCACCCAGAAAACCAAAGCAATCCTTATTTGTAACCCGGGGAATCCAACCGGCTACCTATACTCGAAAGAGGAAATGGAGCAACTTGCCGCACTGGTTAAAAAGTACGACCTGTTCTTAATTGCCGATGAAGTTTATCGTGAATTTACCTATGACGGCGACATGCACCATTCGGTGATGATCATGCCCGGACTCGAGCAACACGCGATAATGATCGATTCGGTCTCGAAGCGTTACAGCATGTGCGGCGCACGTATTGGCTGCATCGTATCCAAAAACAAAGAATTAATGGCAACCGCTATGAAATTTGCACAGGCACGCCTTAGTCCGCCAACATTCGCACAAATTGCCAGCGAAGCCGCGCTCGATACGCCACAGAGTTATTTCGACGAGGTGATTACCGAATATCGTGACCGACGCGACACGCTGATCGCCGAACTAAATAAAATAGACGGTGTCAAAGTGGCTACACCCAAAGGCGCGTTCTACTGCATCGCACAGTTGCCAATCGATAATGCCGATGCATTCGCACAATGGATGCTCGAGGCTTTCGATCTCGACGGTGAGACTGTGATGGTGGCTCCGGCAGCCGGTTTTTATTCATCTGCGGGCGTAGGACTGAACGAAGTTCGCCTCGCGTACGTACTCAAAAAAGACGACCTGATCCGTTCGGTACAAATTCTGAAAGCAGCTCTGGAAACGTATAATTCATTGTAATTTGCAGGAGCTGTTTCCCGTTTTCCGCTATATCTTTTTTTGCTGATACCAATCGATTAAACATGACCTGCCTGGCAAAAAAAGGATACCGCTGCAACCGGGGCT
>CAZLWZ010000420.1:0-1613 GCA_964563275.1 uncultured Flavobacterium sp. | reverse complement strand
GTGGTTTGTCCTGGTCGGTAATTTTAAAAGCCGGACCGAATAATTCAATTCCCTTTTTTTCCAACCATTGTAACACTTGGTCGTAGTCATAGTGGCTCTGCGTAGTTCTTGCCGGTGCTGAGGTTTGCGGCGTGGCTTTTTGGTTCATGATGGAATTTTTGAGAATTACTAACCCAGTATTGCGCGGCTGCTTGCCAATCGGTCATGGGCGTCCTGCCGCCGACGAGCCAGCCGTTGCTCGAGAAATAGTTAAAGAATCGCGGTGCTTCGATTGCAGGGAGTGCGCTTTCAGAAAAGTATTTTTCCACTTCGTCGATTGTGGGTGGGACTTTCGTTGGTGCGACCCCCGGGTGCGTTTCCTCATCTGCTGATTTTCTTCCATTCTTATTTTTTTTGTTTTTGCTGCCCAAGTTTAAATCGTTTGAAATGTTTGTAGCGTTTGGAGTGTTTATAGAAGGTACCAGCGCTTGTTCGGTAGCTTCCTGTTGACCTGTTTCCGAGCTGTCCACAACCTGTCCATTAGCCTGTAAAATTTTTTTAGCTGCTGAATCCTTTTTTAGCTTCGGTTTCAGATCCTCAGAAAAGTTGAACAGAATGACCATGCTGCCTTTGAACGGATTGAATGACGGCTCATACTTCAGATAGCCTTTTGCATGCAGTTCGGTCATGCATTTATGGTAAGTGGACTTCGAACAAATTTTGCTGATGCGCATCACCTCGTCGCGGGTAATGCTGATCGGATTTTGGAAGCGATTCACATTCCAGTACTGGAACAGGCCAATGTAAAGACTCACGTGAGTCGGGTTTAGATCAGCGTCGTGAATTACCCGATCAAAGAACCCGGTTAAGTGTTTGATATAATTCATGCCGTAAGAATTAATGATTATACGATTCAATCCTATTTGATTGCAGCACTTTCTCAATATCCTGATAGGCGTAGTAGATGATGCCGCCAATTTTGGTGTAGCTCAACGTACCATTTACGCGAAGGTTTTGCAAAGTGCCGGCCGACACATTGAGCATCTGCTTCACTTCCTTCGACTTTAGCCAAGACTTTTGTGTAGCCGGTTTTTCCTGGAATAGTTGTTTGATGTCTTGAAGTAGCTGAGTGCGGAATTCGGAAAGATCCTCCCGGGTGATGATTTCAGTTGCCATACGATTTGATTTAAGTTGTAGGCAAATGAAACTATTTAGCAAATATCAAAACAGTTAAAAGGGTTGTACAACCCGATGCAACCCCATTGATTTTACTAGGGCTAAGGCATTAAAAATTTTTCAGGCGCGATTGAAATTTACTCATTTAAAAGATTTAGAAGCTTGATTACTTTGGAGCGAACAGCATCTTTTGTGCTCGCTTCGACATTGTAAAACTTCGAACTCAAACTTTGGGCAGATATTTGGTCGGTTGCCGGTGTTTTGAAATTCTGCGCAATGAATTTGAAAAGATCGCCCTGGCTTTTGGTACTGATCATTTCGGTATTTGCTAATATGTTGAACAGATACGCCAGCTGCGGCACCGACATGTTGGCTGTTATTTTTGGATGGATCTGTGAACCGATGACATCGGTGTTCTTCGATTTCTTGATGTATTTGATTTCCTCGTCGATCCAGCG
>CAZLWZ010000419.1:0-1644 GCA_964563275.1 uncultured Flavobacterium sp. | reverse complement strand
GGCATCCCGAAAGTCGATGTTCTCATATCGGCCAAGCATAAAATCCAATTCACTTTTCAGGACGCCTTCGCCAACGCCGTGTATAAAAACGATCTTGGGGATACGGTTTCGTATAGCGAACTCGATATGTCGTTTTGCGGTCTCTGTCTGCAGCGTCAGAATATCGTAGTTTGACATTCCCCTGAAATTTTTCACCAGTTTTTCGATATGCAAATCGAACTCCGGCGGCGGGATTTCGCCCTTCGCTTTCTTCTCTTTCACAAAAGCTCGCGGCTTCGGGATTTCTTTTTCCTTTAAAATATGTTTTAAATCCATACTTTGCGTAGATGAACTTAATAAGCTGGTTCTATGAGCCTTAATAAGCTCGTTGACAAAATATGTCATCGTAAAACCGTCAGTCGTTTCTATTGTAACCTGACGGTTGTCGATGTTCACAACAACACCATCTATGTCTTCATCAAGCACCGATACTTTATCGCCCACGCTAAACATCTGAGTCGTCGTTTTGTGGATTCTTACTGGGCGTTTTTGCGCTGAGTCGCATCATTCCGAGCATGAAAACAATGAGCGATATTATCACAATGTAAAGGTTTCCGCCTTCCCTGCTCTGCTCGTAATAGGCGGCGGCAATCGCAATTATCATGACCGGAAGTATAATTTTCTTCATAATTTTTTTTTCAATGTTGCAAAAATACACATCTTTAATGTAGCACGCCCGATCGGTGTGGTTCTATTATTTTTCGTAAAATTGTATAAAATTATCCTATGGAAGATTTGATGATTCCCTGTATGAGTAAGTCCATCTTCGGCATGGAGTGTTTGGGTTGCGGAACGCAGCGTGCGTTATTGCTTTTACTTCGTGGTGATTTTGTTGCGGCCTTTAATATGTTCCCGGCGATTTACACCACAATATTTCTGTTCCTCTTTATCGGTTTGCATTTTATTGATAAAGCGCGCAATTACCATAAACTGATAATTGGCTTTGCTATTGTAAATGCCGTCATTATGATAATTTCCTATATTTACAAAAATATCCAACTTTAACTAACTAAATAAAACCTTATGGAAAAACAAAAATTACCTAATGCTACTGCAGTTCTAATCCTTGGAATTCTTTCAATTCTGACATGTTGCTGCTGGGGAATAGTGGGCCTGGTGCTGGGAATCGTCGCTCTGGTTCTGGCTAAGAAAGATATTACTCTATATCAGGAAAATCCGGAGTTATACTCAAACTATTCAAATATCAATACAGGCCGCATTTTAGCGATTATCGGTATTGTGTTAAGTTCTATTTATCTGATCTGGACGATCTATTCAATAGTATTCATTGGTCAGGAGGGAATGCTTGAGATGCAGCAAAGAATGATCGAACGCTTTCAGCAGGGTCAATAAATAAATATCATAGAAAAGTCCGCTTTAGAGGCGGACTTTTTTTATTAATACCTTTTCCTAAAAGTGGAAATGCTATTTTTCGAATTGACGCAGCGTGTTGATGATAATCGATACACAGTCGAGTAACTGCTCTTTATTCATAACCAACGGCGGCGCAAACCGGATAATGTTCCCATGCGTCGGCTTAGCAAGCAGCTCGTTGTCACGCAATGCGATGCAAATGTCCCAGGCTGTAGAGCTATCTTCAGTATC
>CAZLWZ010000418.1:0-1662 GCA_964563275.1 uncultured Flavobacterium sp. | reverse complement strand
GAGGTGTCTATATTATGCTGATTATACCAATTAAAGACGGAGAAAACATTGACAGGGCTTTAAAGCGCTACAAGAGAAAATTTGATAAAACCGGAACTGTTCGCCAGTTGCGTGCGCGTCAGGCTTTTGTGAAGCCATCTGTTAGGAACAGGATGAAATTACAGAAAGCGGCTTACATCCAGAACATGAAAGACAATTTAGAAAACTAGAAATAATTTTCTTCATCATAGAACCGTTAGTCATTAAAGTGTAACTTTGGACTAACGGTTTTTTTATGCAAAATAATCTTCAGGCGTTTCAGGATTACCTTCAGATGGAGAAGCATTATTCGCTGCATACCGTTGGTGCCTATATAAAAGACATTACTTCTTTCCGGGAATTTATTCTAGCTGATTGCGCCGACAATACCCTGGAGCAGGTTGATTACGGATTGGTGCGGGCATGGATAGTTCACCTGGTTGATTCGGGGATAGGAAACTCGTCTGTCAACCGAAAAATTTCATCGCTAAAGTCGTTTTACAAATTTCTGCTAAAGATAAAGCAGATAGATGCGAGTCCGCTGGTGAAGCACAAGGCATTAAAGACGCCGAAGAAGTTACAGATCCCGTTTTCGGAAAAAGAGGTTGACGATGTTTTGAATTTAATTACTTACCCCGACGGTTTTGAAGGTATTCGCGACAAGCTGATCATCGATTTGTTTTATACCACAGGAATCCGTCGCACTGAATTGATTCATATAATGAAGCGCGATGTAGATTTGTCGGGAATGATTATCAAAGTGTTGGGGAAACGCAACAAAGAGCGCCTGGTTCCGATCCTGCCGGTGATCGCCGCTCAGATTAAAGCCTATACGGCTGAACGCGACAGGCTGGGACTTGGCGGGGGTGACTATTTTTTCGTCACTGGCAAAGGCGTTAAATTAAATGATTCGCTTGTTTATCGACTGATAAATACATACTTTAGTAACGTCTCTGAAAAAGTAAAGAAAAGTCCGCATATCCTGCGCCATACATTTGCGACGCATTTGCTGAACAATGGTGCCGATTTAAATTCGGTAAAGGAGCTGCTTGGTCATTCGAGCCTGGCTTCGACCCAGATTTATACGCACAGCAGCTTATCTGAACTCAAGAAGGTTTATGGCGGGGCGCATCCGCGGAACCGATGATTAGAATTTGTAGAACTTCTAAATATTTCAACTATGATGGTAAATGTGCATGCGGTCAACTTTAATGTTGACGGAAAGCTGGTCTCTTTCATTCAGGAAAGGGTGGACAAACTCGACAAGTATTACGACAGGGTAGTGTCGACGGATGTTTTTTTAAAGGTTGAAAAGACGAGCGAGAGAGAAAACAAGGTGGCTGAATTGAAGATCCTTGTTCCGGGTGACGACTTTATAGTGAAAAAGCAATGCAAGAGTTTTGAGGAAGCCGTTGATCAATGCTCGGGATCGGTGGAGCGATTGTTACTCAAGCGAAAAGAAAAAATCAGAACGCATATATAAGAAAGATTTTTATAAAAAATGTTTTGTTTAAAAAACAAAATGATATACATTTGCAGTCCGTTAGAAATAGCGGACTTTTTTATTGTATATGCCGGTGTAGCTCAGTTGGCTAGAGCAGCTGATTTGTAATCAGCAGGTCGTGGGTTCGAGTCCCTCTATCG
>CAZLWZ010000417.1:0-1666 GCA_964563275.1 uncultured Flavobacterium sp. | reverse complement strand
CAATAGCTTATATTTGCTTTTATTTTAATCGGATGGACAAGAAAACCGAAGAATTTTATCTGCGACTGCGTCAGGAACTCAACGAAAGCAACTCCTGGCCGGCTGAATACCTTTACAAATTTATCGTACCTTCAGACAAGCTCAAGATCGCGCAGGTGCAAAACGCATTTAACGGATTAGGCGCCGTGATCGACACGCGGCAGTCCAAGACCGGAAAATACACCAGCGTATCGGTCAATGTTCAGATGATCAGCGCGGAGCACATTATTGAAAAATACATAGAGGTGTCTCATATCGAGGGCATCATTTCCTTATAATATGGTAGAAAAATATCAAAAAGAGAACGCGAATGATGTTGTGCATCATTTGGAGTACAATGCCGAGAGGCCACACCTGATCATCCCTGAATATGGCAGGCATCTGCAGAAGCTGATCGACCAGGCAACTGTAATCGCGGACAGGGACGAGCGCAATAAAATGGCCCGTTACATTATCCAGGTCATGGGTGGCCTGAACCCGCACCTTCGGGACGTTCCCGATTTTCAGCACAAGCTGTGGGATCAATTGTTCATCATGTCGGATTTCAGGATCGATGTCGATTCGCCGTATCCGATCCCATCGCGCGAGGTTTTGCAGTTGAAGCCCGACCCGCTGCAGTATCCGCAAAATTTCCCGAAGTACCGTTTCTACGGCAACAACATCAAGTATATGATCGATGTTGCCAACCAATGGGAGGACGGCGAGATGAAAAGCGCGCTGGTCAAGGTGATTGCGAACCACATGAAGAAATCCTATTTAAGCTGGAACAAAGACACGGTCAAGGATGATGTTATTTTTGAGCATCTGTACGAACTGTCGGACGGCAAGATCAACCTGACGCAGAGTTCTGAGGAGCTTTTAAACACGAGCGATTTAATGCGCACCAATAAACGTGTGTCGAACAAGATCCAGCCCGGCGGGCCGCAGAAAATCCAGAAGAATGTCAAGGGCAAAGCCAATATGATGCATAAAAACAACAACCGAAAACCTTCATAACCCAAACAAAACTACGATAGGATGGCTGTATTTAAAATTGAAGGCGGCGTTCGCCTAAAAGGCGACATAACTCCTCAGGGCGCAAAAAATGAAGCGTTGCAGATATTGTGCGCCGTACTATTGACGCGCGAAAAAGTTACCATAAACAACATTCCCGATATCATTGATGTCAATAAGCTGATCACGCTCCTGGGAAACCTTGGTGTGAAGATTCAGCGCAATGGCCCCGGCTCGATCACATTTGAGTCAGCCGATCTCGATGTCTCGTATATTGAAACCGAGGCGTTTAAAAAAGAAGGCGGAGCACTGCGCGGATCAATTATGATCGTGGGACCATTATTGGCCAGGTTTGGGAAGGGATATATTCCGAAGCCCGGTGGCGATAAAATTGGAAGACGCCGACTCGACACGCACTTCGAGGGATTTATAAATCTGGGTGCGAAGTTTAGATATAACCGTGAAGATCATTTTTATGGCGTGGAAGCGCCTGACGGACTGACCGGAGCCACGATGTTGCTGGATGAAGCATCGGTTACCGGAACCGCCAATATCGTAATGGCAGCCGTTTTAGCCAAAGGTACAACCCAGATTTACAACGCGGCATGCGAGCCATATCTGCAACAGCTATGCA
>CAZLWZ010000416.1:0-1675 GCA_964563275.1 uncultured Flavobacterium sp. | reverse complement strand
GTCAATAGAGTCAAGCGTTTTCTTGACGATTCCGGTATAGAGCAAACAATTCTGTTCAGCTTGACGATATCGGGAACCGATTGCCGGACTCCGAGCGTGACGGAAAAAATCCTTCAGGTCGAAATTCATCTAAATTCAATGCAATAAAAAAGCCCTCGGTTGAGGGCTTTAACATTTATCGCATCGGAGTCGATTTTGGTTTTTCAAGGAGATTTGCTTCTTCCTTTACAACCACTTCACCTTTTATTTTCAGCGGGATTCTGCCGCCTTCATAATTTGTGGCATTCGATTCTACAGTTATTGTTTTTCTGATTGGTCCCGGTGCCATGTTATACTTTACGTCGATTTTGCCTGTTTTTCCGGGCATGATCGGCTCAGTCGGTTTTGACGGGACGGTACACCCGCAGGTTGACTGCACATTGGTGATAATTAAAGGAGCGTCGCCGGTGTTTGTGAATTCGAAAGTTCGAAGCCCGCTATCAGTACCTTTGACCACAGTTCCATAGTCGATTGTGTTGTTGGCGTCTTTAAATTCGATTTTGGCACCCTGTGCGAACGCTGCGGCGTTGAAACCTACAAACGCCATCAGAAATAGTAATTTTTTCATGTCGTGATTAATTTGGTTGCGTAAATTTAGTTGCTTTTTATTAATGGGCAAATAATTATCCTTTTTATACTGTAGTTAATTATTTACTTTTGCACGGTTACAAAAACCAGACCACAGTAAAATTTTAAGTTGGAACAGCGGTTTCGGGCTTTTTAATTGTGGTATTTCCTGCTGTTCGCTGCAATTTTTTGTTTTGCAAACAAAAATATTTTCGCTTCCATCAGGGTTGGCGACCGTCCATCTAAATTTTTACAAAGTTATATAATACGATAAGCACCCATCATGAATATTCCTGCACAATTCGACGCTAAGACCATAGAAAAAAAGTGGTATGACTACTGGATGGAACATAATTTTTTCCATTCCACGCCGGATCATCGTACGCCATATACAATTGTGATCCCGCCGCCAAATGTCACCGGAGTGCTGCACATGGGGCATATGCTGAATAATACCATTCAGGATGTTTTGATACGCCGCGCACGCCTCAAAGGGTTCAACGCATGCTGGGTCCCGGGTACTGACCACGCGTCAATTGCTACCGAGGCAAAGGTTGTCGCTAAGCTCAAGTCGGAAGGTATCAACAAGAACGATTTGACGAGGGAGGAATTTCTTGCGCATGCGTGGGACTGGACGAACAATTATGGCGGTGTCATCCTTGAGCAATTAAAGAAACTGGGTGCGTCGTGCGACTGGCAACGCACAAAATTTACCATGGATCCGGAGATGTCGGCATCGGTAATACGGTCTTTTGTCGATTTGTACAACAAAGGTCAGATTTATCGTGGATACAGAATGGTAAACTGGGATCCGGAGGCAAAGACGACACTCTCTGACGAGGAAGTAAACTATGAAGAGCAGCAAAGCAAATTGTATTATCTCAGATATGAAATTGCGGATAGCGATGACTATATAACCATCGCGACCACCAGGCCGGAGACGATTTTGGGCGACACTGCTATCTGTATAAATCCTTATGATCAGCGATATGAGCACCTGAAAGGGAAAAAGGCCATTGTTCCCATCAGCGGCAGGTCGATCCCCATTATTGAAGATGAATACGTCGAT
>CAZLWZ010000415.1:0-1694 GCA_964563275.1 uncultured Flavobacterium sp. | reverse complement strand
CGTTCTTAAATCCGAGTTTTTGAGCGTTTTCGATCGCCTTCTGCAGATGGTTATATCGGTAGGTCAACAAATTCCGCGCGACTTGTTGGTCCTTGGTCGCCATATAAAACGGGATACAATACGCTTCGGTGTCCCAATATGTAGATCCGCCGTATTTTTCACCGGTAAAGCCTTTCGGACCGATATTAAGACGCGAATCTTTTCCTAAATATGTTTGATTTAACTGAAAAATGTTAAACCGGATTCCCTGTTGCGCCTTTACATCGCCGTCAATCGTGATATCCGACATTTCCCAGATTTTTTCCCAGGCGTCTTTTTGCTGCTGTAGCATCTCGTCATATCCAGCGGCGGTCGCCGATTTTATGACCGATTTTGCGGCGTTAATCAGATCTGAATTTTCATGATTTAATGAAACGGCGTAACCACCTATTTTTTGTATTACTGCAGTCGCACCTTTTGTTACCGAGATTTCATAATTAAACTGGATACGCTCCTTTGTTTCATCGACATTATTTACTGATGTGGATTGTTTTTGACCATTCAGAAAAATGGTATTATGCATGAACGTCGTCGCGTTGAAATGTGTCTTAAATGTTCGCGCTGTTACATATGCCTCGTCGCCCGAATATTGGAGGTCTAGAATTTCCCAGAATTTTTCATCCCAGTTCGCGTCTTCATTGTGAACACCGGCATCGATATACGGACTGATAACCATTTCAGCATCAGTATTTATAGGTGTAATTTCATAGTTTATAAATCCGGCTTCATCAAGATCGAGTGATAAAAAACGGGTGACATTGACAGAAATTTCTACGTTGTTCCGAAGCACGGCACTAAAGGAACGGTTATACCATCCTTCTTTCATGTTGAGTTCGCGGCGAAAATTTTTAACCGATTTACATTTTGCCAAATCGAGTTGCTCACCGTTGATTTTTATGTCGATTCCGATCCAATTAGGAGCATTCAGAACTTTGGCAAAATATTCGGGATAACCGTTTTTCCACCAGCCGACTTTTGTTTTATCGGGGTAATAGATTCCGGCGATGTAGCTTCCCTGAAACGTTGGGCCGGAGTATGATTCTTCAAAGTTTGCCCGCTGACCCATCGCACCGTTACCGATGCTGAAAAGGCTTTCGGACGATTTTACCCGTTCGGCATCAAATCCTTCTTCAATAATGGACCAATTGTCCGGTTTTATATAATCCTGGTTCATTTGATATTCTAAGTGATAGTGCTTGGCACTGTTGTTTATCTATTTATAAGTGACTCGAGGAAGCTGCTGTCGATATGTAAAAAGTCGGGAAAAATAAAATGCGCTTCCTTCAACACCGATTCGTCTCCAATTCCCACGCTTGTCATCCCCGCAATGTTGGCAGCCTGGATGCCGGCAACCGAATCTTCAAATACGATAGAATCGGAAGCATTGGCGCTGAGCATTTTTGCCGCCTGAAGAAATACTTCGGGATCGGGTTTTGCGTTTGTCACATCATTTCCGTCGACGATTGCGTCGAAGTATTCAAGCAGGCCTACCTTCTCCAATATAGGACGGGCGTTTTTACTTGCCGAGCCTAGCGCGATCGCCTGATTTTTGTTTTTTAAATATTGAAGGGTTTCTATGACACCGGGAAGAATCTCATCGCTGTTCATCTTCTCAATATATTTGAGATAATCGTCGTTTTTTTGTGTCAGCCACC
>CAZLWZ010000414.1:0-1696 GCA_964563275.1 uncultured Flavobacterium sp. | reverse complement strand
ACCGTTCCACAGTTTTGCGGCCGGTGATACGATCGAATGGTTTGAGCAACGCGGTGTCGAATTAAAAATTGAAGACGACGGAAGAATGTTCCCGGTATCGGACTCGTCTCAAACGATCATTGATTGCTTTATTTCATTGGCACAAAAACATAAAATCGAAGTGCTGACAGGCCAAAGTGTGCAATCGGTTTTTAAGGCCGATGATTATTGGAAAATCGATACACAGAACGAAAATTACAAATGTGAAAAACTGATTCTCGCCACAGGAAGCAATCCGAAG
This sequence comes from uncultured Flavobacterium sp., assembly GCA_964563275.1. Classification (GTDB taxonomy): domain Bacteria; phylum Bacteroidota; class Bacteroidia; order Flavobacteriales; family Flavobacteriaceae; genus Flavobacterium. Next base: position 1,416 of record CAZLWZ010000414.1, on the reverse strand, counting down.
GTGTGGGATATGCTACGGGAGCTCGGCCATTCAATCGTGTCGCCGGTGCCATCGTTGTTTACATTCAACATAAAAGATAAAAGGATTATTGACCTGCCGGGAATATCGGCAATTGCGACTGTGGCGGTCAAAGGAACCAAGTTGATTTCGTTTGGTCCATTATTGATAACACATTGGGGAATGAGCGGTCCGGTGATTTTAAAACTGTCGGCATGGGGAGCGCGTATTTTACACGATAAAAATTATCAGTTCAATATAAGTGTTAACTGGCTGAACGATCTTGATTCGGACGATGCCGAAAAACTTTTACGCGACATCAAACTGGAAAACGCGAAAAAAGCCGTCGCGGGTAAATCACCTTTTGATTTTCCGAACAGGCTGTGGCAGAGCTTGGTATTGGCATCGGGAATTTCAGAGGATACGAAGTGGGCCGACTTAACCAAAGTTCAGCTTCAAAACCTTGTCGGCCAACTTACAAATGGCGTTTTCAACGTCAACGGGAAAAGTACATTTAAAGAAGAATTCGTCACTGCCGGCGGGGTTGATTTAAAGGAAATAAATTTCAAAACGATGCAAAGCAAAATACACGACGACCTTTTTTTTGCCGGTGAGATCGTCAACATTGACGCGATTACGGGCGGATTTAATTTTCAGAACGCCTGGACAAGTGGGTTTATCGTCGCCAATTCAATTGTATAAAATCATCGGTTCAACCACCAGATCGACGCATTTAATACCGTGGCAAAACTTACCCATAGCAAGTACGGAATAAAAAGATAACCTGAAACGCGGTTGATTTTTCCGAACTGCACATAGGTTTCATAAATCATCAGCCATAATATGATTATTTCGATCAACGCAAGCAGCGGATTCCGCAGTCCGAAAAACAGTATCGACCACAAACCGTTTAATGCAAGTTGAACGGCAAAAAATAACAAAGCTTTCCTGACCAGTTCGCGCTTTGCATCGATTTGATCCCAAACCAAACCGGCGGCGATTCCCATCATGATATACAATGTTGACCAAACCGGACTAAAAACCCATGCTGGCGGATTAAACGAAGGTTTAACAAGCGTAGGAAACCACTCTTCATTTCCCGAGCGTGTAGCGTAAGACGATAAATAGCCAACGGCAAGGCACGTGGCAACCATAATCAGTATTTTGAAATATTTATTCATATTGTTTTTATTTTAAAATTACGGAAAATCAGCTGCGCTTCCCATAGGCGAAAAAAAATTATCTTTGCACAAACCTATAAAATGTCTCCATCCGATTTTATTCCGGCTCCCTACTTAGCAAATCTGGAAAATGGCAGCTTCACTTCGAGTGCTCCGAGTAACATTGCACTGATCAAATATTGGGGTAAAAAGGAAAACCAAATCCCTGCTAATCCGTCGCTGTCTTTTACGTTACGAA
>CAZLWZ010000413.1:0-1698 GCA_964563275.1 uncultured Flavobacterium sp. | reverse complement strand
AATACGGACTTGGAGCAACCGAAGTTTTTATAAAGCAGCCAAAATAATTTAATCGGTGATGTTCAATTCGCCTAAAAGATAATCGTCGGCCAGTAAGAATTCATTTCTGCCCCTTTTCAGGAATACTTTCTTTAACCTGATTTCATGCGAATAGCCGTTGCCTCCGGGTAAAGTTGTCGAAACGACTTCAACTACACCGCTCATACCTTCAACACCCGTGATGCCGGTCCAGGTTTGAAGTGGCGTAACAGGGAGCTGAGTGCTGCATAAAAACGCCGGTTCTATAGTTGTTGCCGTTGGAAACACGTGATAAACAAAAGCGTTGGTCTCTGGTCCGATCAATCCGGTCTTAACCTCTCCGGGATTCGTTGTATCAAACAGTACCGGATTCAGGTTTAGTGAAATAGCTGCTGTGCCAATAGTTTTATATACACGGCTGGAGTTCGGGCATTTTTGCAGTTCTAGTGCACCGAAATTGAAGTTTAAAGCATCCGCGCCTTTATTGTACACTCCAAAGGGAAAAACGTCATAAACCTGAGAGCTGCCATCATTCTTTTGAAAAGTAATATTTCGAAAAACAATATTGTGCTGATAAGCGTCTATTTTTTCGCCGCCCTCGAAACCAGTTGCAGTGTTTGCTGTAATTTCAGCTGTGGTAGTTATTTCAATTGTGCCTGATGTAGCTTCCCATTCTTCGACAATTGCCGGAAACGCAGCCGGTATTGCACCGCAGATATTGCTGGTTGTCACGTCACCGTCATATAGCCGGTATACAACTTTGTAATCTTCATTGTCAATAGTTATGCTGTGAGGTGTGCCAGGAATCGACGGTTCAAACGGAAATGCATCCGTGAAATCGGCGTCGCTTTCGGTATCGCCAATTTTCAGTATCAGCGCTTCGGCACCATTGAGCTTGTAAATCTTATTGTTGCAGCGTTGTGCGGCAACTTCATTAAAATCGATATCCTCAAAAACCAGTTCGCCATCGTCACAACCTGCCGTCAAAAAAGAGATCACCGCTACAAATACAAAAAGTCGCTTCATCGTAAAAAATTTATACAAAAATACTATAATAATTCAGCACCCGCAGGTTCGACAGTGCTTTGGTCCAAATTTAACTGCATATTAGTATCTTTGGAGTCCGCTTTAATACCCTTACATGAAATTTAACTTCCTGCTTGTAATGATCTTTGTAGCCGCAAACCTATCGTCGCAAACGCTTGAATCCCCGGACAAAGCTTTGAAACTCGAGATTTCACTGGACAATGAGAGAGTCGCTTCATATAGGCTGGATTATAAAAATACCGTCGTGATCGAAAAGAGCCGGTTGGGATTGCTGCTGAAAAATTCTTCGGATCTTGCTCAAAATTTCGAAGTAATCTCATTTGAGACTTCAGAAGTGAATTATAGTTGGGAGCCGGTACTTGGTGAACAATCGGTAATCGAGGATAATCACCGGCAGTTGACAGTTCATCTTCGTCAAAAGGATTCGCCGCGCCTGATGGACATTGTGTTCCGTCTGTTCAATGACGGCCTCGCATTTCGATATGAAATTCCAGCTCAGAAAGAGATCAATTACTTTATTGTATCTAAGGAACTGACGCAATTTAATCTGGCGGGCGATCATAAAGCCTTTTGGATTCCCGGCGATTATGATAGCCAGGAATATGCTTATAACGAGACTCTCTTGTCGCAAAT
>CAZLWZ010000412.1:0-1709 GCA_964563275.1 uncultured Flavobacterium sp. | reverse complement strand
TTACGCAATGGGCTTATCGCGCAGCCATGGCAGCATTACTATTGGCAAGATAGCGAATCTGATCATTACAAAACCGATATCTTCCTTCTATCAGCTTCCTTACGCGTTTGGCAGCAACCTGATCGACAGCGTGATGATTAACGGCCGGCAGATATAAAAAAAGCCCGCTGAAAGCGGGCCTTATCGTCAAATGTAAAGATTATTTAAGCACGAAACTCGTTTTAGATACCAATGTCCCCTTATCAAATATGTTGACAAAATAGGTGCCTTTTTCGAAATCGGATCCACCCACAAGCTCACAAACATCGACAGTCTGATTCGCATAGGCAACCGTCGTAGTAAAGCTGTAAGTAAGCGATTGGGCGCCGAAATTTTCGGTCATTTTGCTGCCTATAATGTTATTTTTAGGGTCGATGATCTGCACATAGTACAGTTTGTCACCGCCTTTAGCGACCTTATTTTCAGCGATCGTAAAGCAAACCTTAAGTTTATCGGCACGTCGTGCACGTTCAGTTACGACCTGCTTCCCCGAGTTACGTTCGATAATGGCCTGCGTCCGCAGATTCATGACAGTTAAAGCAGAAGCTTTTTCAACAGTTTTCGCAAGATTTTCATTCTGCACCACAAGCGTATCGTTGAATGTTCGTTGTTCGCCTAAAGCTACAACCATACTGTCTCGCTCGAATGTGAGGCCTTCGTTTTGTTTTTTAAGAACCGCGATTTCCTGCATCAGTCCTTTCATCCGGTTCTCCAGCACGCGCACCTGGTCGCGGTACTTTCGCAAAGCGGCGACATCGCCTTTCGATTTTTCGAGATCGGCCATAAGTTGTACAACTTTTTCGCGTTCGGAGATGAGCTCTTCCGACATCGAGGTGTTTTCCGCTAATGCCGTGTCATATGTTGCCTTAAGTGCGACGAGGTCCTTCATGACATCATCTTTTTCCTTTACAAGGACTGTCTGAGTCGATTTGGCGTCGCTGCTCATCTTATACATGTAAGCGAGGCTGCCGGCTAGTAAAATTGCGAGGATAATGATAACTGCTTTTAGTTTAGAATTGTTATTCTGGGTTTCCATGTGGTTAGTTTGTTAATTGATTTTAACAAATTTATATTTTTATTGGTTCAGCACAATCTTCTTAACGAAAGTTTATATTATTATCCTATTTTTGGCTTCTAAACCCTATCCATGGAGAAGCTCGTTCCTTTTACAATCGGCGATTTAGCTAAAGCGACAAATCATCGAAGCGGCGAAATCAAGTTCGGTGAGAAAATCCAAACGGTTCCTAAAGATATCGACCCCGCAGCCTATTTGAAAAGCTGCGATGCGCGCTACGTGCTATTCGGAATTCCGGAAGATATAGGCGTTCGTGCCAATTTTGGCCGGCCTGGCGCGGCATCCGCCTGGGAAAGTGCCATTAAAAGCATAGCGAATATCCAGCATAACCGCTTCTGCAAGGGCAGCCAAATATTAATCCTGGGCCATTTAGATGTTGTGAAGGAGATGCAGGAAGTGCAGCATCTCGACTTCAATAATATCGACGACAGGTTCCGGCTGAGCCAGTTGGTGGATTTGATCGACAAAGAAGTCTCGCATATAATTTTTAATATAGTAAAATCGGGAAAAATTCCGATTGTGATTGGCGGTGGCCATAACAACGCATACGGGAACATCAAAGGAACGGCACTTGCAAAGGGAAAGACCATAAATG
>CAZLWZ010000411.1:0-1732 GCA_964563275.1 uncultured Flavobacterium sp. | reverse complement strand
CCGAAGTCCTGAAGGCGGCGCAGCAGGCCGAGCCCTCGGTCAGGTTACTGATCCGCGAATTGATCCTGAATTATTAAATATTCTGGGCGATGATCCTGTAGAAATCTTCCGGGTCGAACGGTTTTGTCAGTACGTCGTTCATTCCGTATGACAAAAGATTATCGCGATTTTCGTTTAGTGAGATAGCAGTAAGGGCGATGATGCGGGTGGTTGTATCGAAAGTCCGAATTATTTGCGTGGCAGTCGTACCGTTTATACCCGGAAGATGCACGTCCATTAACACTAGGTCGTAATAATTATTCTTGACGGCCTCGATCGCATCTTCACCATTATCAATTATATCGCAAAGCATCTGCTTGTTCTCAAGCATTTTTTTGGTGATCATCTGGTTGATCTTATTATCTTCGATCAACAAAACCTTTTTGTTTACAAAAATCGATTCGTCATAATTACTTATGGTTTCTGTCGGCTCTGCAGTGCTTATCTGGAAAGTTAAATCGAATGAAAAAGTCGACCCTTTGCCAATTTTGCTCTCGAGTTTGATCTGACCGCCGAGAATGCTTATCAACTTTTTGACGATATTCAGACCCAAGCCGGTGCCACCGTATTTTCGGTTTATTTCTATCGAGCCCTGTGAAAAGCTATCGAAAACCGCATCCAGTTTGTCTTCGGGAATGCCGATTCCGGTATCGACGACTTCAAAATGTATGGTGGTGTTTTCTCCTTCGGTATCTTTATGACGCGCAATCACCTTGACATCGCCATTTTTAGTGAACTTTAGCGCGTTGTTGATCAGGTTCAGAAAAATCTGCGAAAGTTTGGTCGGGTCGCCCACAAGCAGATTAGGAATTCGCTCATCAATTTCGATCGTGTATCGGTTGTTATTTCTGTTTGCCTGTTCCTTAAGTGAATTCTGGATGTTGGTGAGTAGCGTCTTCAGATTGAAATTTATATGCTCGACCTGGACGGCGTTCGACTCAATCCGGTTGATCTCCAGGATTTCGTTTATGAACGTCAGCAGGTAATCTCCCGAAAATTTCAGCGATTGAAGATAATGTAGCTGCGACTCTTTGGGATCTTCGTGCAGCAGCAGATGTGTGATTCCATTTATCGCGTTAAGAGGCGTTCGCAATTCGTGGCTGACGGTTGACAAAAACTCGCTGCGCGCTTTTGAGGCTTTCTCGGCTTTATCCTTTGCAATCTGCAGTTCCCGGTTCTTCTCCTTGAGTAATAAGTTCGATTGTGTCCTGATGATGTTGTTCTTGTAGAGTGATAAACACAAAAGCGACAATATTGAAATGAGCGCAATGCCAAGGATGCTGATCAATTTCGCAAACTTCCCCGCCCGCTGCTGTTGCCTGTTGTTGCGGTCCATTTGTTCGATCGTTTTTAGACGCTCACTTTCCTTAAAGTCGGCATAATCATCTGCACCGAGTTTCTGAAGCGTCACAACACGAATACTGTCGCGCAAGGCGGTATGCTGTTTTAAATAGGAATACGACTTTTCAACGCTGCCCAGGTTTTCATATATCTCGCTAAGCGAGCGGTAAATATCGCTGCGCAGTTCAACCTGACCCTGTTTGTCCACCAGGTCAAGTGCGCGATTCATAAAATTCAAGGCCATATTGTTGCGGTAATTCAGCACCTCAATCCGACCTAAATAATACAGAGCTTCCGCTTTAATTGCATTACCGGCGATGCTGTTCTTTCGGGCTAACAGATGGAATATTTC
>CAZLWZ010000410.1:0-1743 GCA_964563275.1 uncultured Flavobacterium sp. | reverse complement strand
TGGGTCGGCGCCAATAGAAGATATAAAAACAAACTGACCAACGCCATTTTTTTTTGCCGCGACCATAAATTTGCGAGGATATTCCAGATCTACTTTTTCAAAATTCTCCTTGCTTCCCGCTGTTTTTATAGTGGTACCAATGGTGCAAAATAAATCGTCACCGGAAACAAGGTGTTTATATGAATTGTAGTCATCGAAGTTAATCACGTGCTGAATCAGTTTCGGATGGCTGATTCCTGTATCGTTTCGTACAAATGTAATTACACGATCGTATTTTTCATTCGTTAGAATGAGCTGTAATAGCTGCTTTCCGATTAGACCTGTACTACCAATGATTAAAGCAGTCTTCATGATTTGTTAATTTTAAAATAGGACTCGGTCGAAAATATACTTCGCAAATGGCTATGTCATGGGAGACTCGTCGTAATTCACCATCCAATTGATTCCGAACTTATCGGTAAACATTCCATAGTAAGCACCCCAAAAGGTTTTGTTCATCGGCATTGTTACTTGGCCGCCTGCTGAGAGTCCGTTGAAAAGCCGGTCGGCTTCGTCTGTAGATTCGACATCGATCGAAATTGAAAGGTTATTCCCAATAATCGTCGCATGCCCAAACGCATCCGAGCTATCGCTTCCCATAAGTGAAGTTTCTTTGCTGATCGGCATACAAACGTGCATTATCTTATTTGCTTCTTCGGCAGGAACCGGTGCTCCGGCTTCAGCAGGCATGTCTCCAAAACGACCCCAGTAAGCGATTTCAGTTTTGAATACTGATTGGTAGAACAGGAATGCTTCTTCGCAATTTCCGTTGAATGTCAGGTAGGGATTAATTGATGCCATGGTTTATTTCTTTTTACCGTTATTAAATTTTACTTTTTCAACCACCGATGGTTTCGATTCGACTTTCTTTGGACTTTTATTGCGTGGCGCATTGGTGTTTTTGCCCGGGCTCTTGGCAACCGGTTTTTTACTGATTTCTTTCGGACTGGTTCCTTTGGCGGCGTTTCTGATTTCGAGTTGGTTCGATTTTATCACATCCATTGCATTCTTAGGATTTTCTTTTGTGCCGCGCAAATGGATCACTAATCCGTTCAGGAAATTGCGCAATACCTGATCGCCACATTCCATATAGTTGGGATGATCCTGATTTCTGAAAAATGCGCTTAACTCTGCTTTTGAAATTCGGAAGTCGACTAATTCGAGTATTTCAACAATTTGTTCGTCACGAAGTTGTAAGGCGACGCGCAGTTTTTTAAATATATCGTTATTATTCATTCTGATTTGATTTTACACAAATATAGTTTTATTTTCCTGCATCGTCTGTCAGCCACAGAAAAGCGTCGGCAAATGATTCACGCCACAGTTTTTCATTGTGCCTGCCATCTTTGATAACGACGCAATTAACGATAGCCGATCTGGATTTCAGCAACCCATGCAGTTTTTCGAGTTGCGCCACCATTTCGTCACTTTCACTATCACCGGCTAATAGATATATCTTAGCCTTAATTTTGGAGGTTCTTTTTGTCAGCTCATAAATGTCATCCGTAAACCATAACGAGGGCGACATGATGCCTGCTTTTCCGAAAACTCCGGGATGACGTAAGACCGCGTAATAAGAAACGAGTCCGCCCAATGAACTTCCCATGATCATCGTATTTTTTCGATTGCGTTTGGTACGATAATTCATGTCGATATGAGGTTTTAAAGTGCCCACGATAAGATCAAGGTATTTATCGGCTTCGC
>CAZLWZ010000409.1:0-1745 GCA_964563275.1 uncultured Flavobacterium sp. | reverse complement strand
TGGTTTTACCGTAACCGCTATTACTCTTGTAATTGTGGTGGTATTCCTTCCTATCGCAATGTCGACCGGATTGGTGGCCGATATTTTACGCCAGTTTTGTGTAACGGTTATTATATCCACGTTGTTATCCTTGTTGGTCTCCTTTACAGTAGTGCCATGGTTATATTCCCGATTTGGACGGGTCGAGCATCTGAATAAAAAATCTTTTTTCGGAAAAATACTGCATGGTTTTGAATCCGGTCTCGATCGATTAATCGAATGGATCAGCGGAATTTTAAAATGGTCCTTGAAAAGCCGAAAAAACAAAGTCATTACTTTACTGACAACTTTAATATTATTCATTTCATCACTAATGTTAGTGGGCCAGGGATACATCGGATCCGATTTCTTTCCTGGAAACGATAAAGGCGAATTCTACATCCAGTTCGAATTAGAAAAAGACGCTTCGATCGAACAAACCAATCTACTTACACAACGCGCAGAGCGATATTTGTCCCAGAAGCCTGAGATTGCGCAAATGATTACAACAGTAGGTCAGGCCTCTGATGGATTGATGGCTGCCGGTGGTACAAAATACAAATCCGAGATCCATATATTTATCACGGATGAACACCGTAAAAAAGAATCTACAAAGGTGTTTGCCGCAAAGTTAAAACGGGAAATGCAACGCGAACTCGTGGGTGCAAAAGTAAAAACGGTCGCAATCGGGATTATGGGAGCCGAGCAGGCCCCGTTAATGCTTACTGTTATTGCTTCTTCTCAGGAAGATGCTTTGGAGTATGCCCGAAAAGCAGAGGAATTACTAAAAGGAATATCTGGCGCGACTGAAATAAGACTTACTTCAGAAGACGGGAATCCTGAAATTAACGTACAGGTTGATCGTGAAAAGATGACCTCGCTCGGACTTAATGTTGCAACCGTCGGTATGACCATGCAGACCGCCTTTTCAGGAAATACCGACACTAAATTTCGCGCCGGTGATAATGAATATGATATTAATATCAGATATCACGAATTTGGACGCGGCAATATTGAAGACGTTCGAAATCTGAATTTTTCTAATCAAAATGGTGAAACCGTCCGATTAAGTCAATTTGCCGATGTTTCTTATGGTTCCGGTCCGTCGCTAATTGAGCGACGCGACAAAACCCCATCGGTCTCGGTACAGGCACAGGTTGTTGGGAAACCGGCAGGAACGATAGCCGCAGAATGGCAGCAGGAATTTGAGAAATTGGAACTTAAACCTGGAGTCTCATTTCAATGGGGCGGAAATATGGAAAATCAGGAGGAGGGTTTCGGTACGTTAGGAATCGCACTACTCGCTTCAATTATCCTTGTATACCTGGTGATGGTGGCTTTATACAATAATTTTGTAACGCCATTTATCGTATTGTTTTCGATACCACTGTCCTTCATCGGGGCTTTATTATTCCTCGCTTTGACGAATCAGACACTTAATATATTTACGATACTGGGTATTATTATGCTTATTGGACTGGTCGCCAAAAATGCAATTATGCTGGTCGATTTTGCTAACCATCGTAAGGAAGCAGGCGAAAACACTTACAATGCGTTAATCCAGGCAAATCACGCGCGTTTCCGTCCGATTCTGATGACCACTATTGCGATGGTTATTGGTATGACACCAATTGCCATGGCGACAGGAGATGGCGCCGACATGAACCGCGGTATAGCTATTGTGATCATCGGCGGATTACTATCGTCGCTATTTCTAACCCTGATAA
>CAZLWZ010000408.1:0-1759 GCA_964563275.1 uncultured Flavobacterium sp. | reverse complement strand
AGCCTGCTGGATCGTCGCATATTCGTCCTCGTCAATTGACCAAATATTATATGTTGTCGTGATATCGCGCAGCATTAGTCCGATTTGCCAGTTGCCGCGTTCGAATTGGAGTCCGAGGTCAAAACCGAATCCCCACGAGTTAGCAAATTTTCCGATTATTCTGCGGATCACTTTCGCATTGACGCCATACTGAAATCCCTGAACCGGAAGTTTACGTGCATACGAAAAGGTAACGCCATAATCAGCTGTTGAGAAAAGACTGATGCGGTTGTAGTCAATATTTCCCTGCTCATCGATTAGTTGGGTAGTATTTAAAATATCATCGACGCCAAACCGGATTACCGATACGCCCCACGCACTGCGATCGTCGATAGGCATTGCAAAGCCGGCATAATCATATTGTGCGATATTGGCGAAATAGCTTGCGTGCATCAGCGCCACCTGCTTATCCTCGACACCAATCAATCCCGCAGGGTTCCAGTAACCCGCATTCACATCGTTTGTGCTGGCCGTAACTGCATTCGACATTCCCAATGCAGCAGCATCCACACCAATATTCATAAATTCGTTGGAATATTTTCTCACCGCCTGCCCATAAGTCAGCGAACTGGCAAAAAGAAATAAAACGGCAAGTCTCTTCAATGATAGGTAGTTTGTACGCCAGGCGCAGTTTATCGTTCGCGGCAAAAGTATAAAATTAATCGGCGACTTCAGGTGCGCGACCACAATTAGCAGCTCCCGCGATCGACGTCCGGCAAAATCTCTTTAAAAACGCACTTGTCATTAACTTATTGTACTAAATTTGTTGGCATCAACCTTAATCGAACCGAATGAATCTTCGCCCATACGTTCCTAACACCATTACGTTGTTAAATTTGTTTTCCGGTTGTATCGCACTTCATTTCGCTTTCCAACAGGATTTTAGGATGGCATTTTTCTTTGTTGCGATTGGAATTTTCCTCGATTTTTTTGACGGATTCTTCGCCAGGTTATTTAAAGTGTCGGGGCCATTGGGCGTACAACTTGATTCACTAGCGGATATGGTCACCAGCGGAACCGTACCGGGTTTGGTTATGTTTCTGATGATGTCAAACAGTTCAGGTGCCGATGCCGGTGGTTGGGTACAATATTTTCCGTACGCGGGCTTCATCATCACGCTCGCATCCTGTTATCGATTGGCAAAGTTTAATATCGATACGCGCCAGACCAACTCCTTTATCGGTTTACCTACGCCTGCCAATGCCTTGTTTATCCTGAGTTTGCCATTAGTGTTACAGCAAACCGATTCGCTGCTTATTCTGGAACTTCTTACTGACAGGTGGGTGCTTCTCGGCATTACCATCCTTAGCGCATATCTTCTGAATGCTGAAATCCCGTTGTTTTCGCTAAAAATCAAAAACTTCTCAATAAAAGACAATCTGATTCAGGTAGTGTTTCTGATTTTATCGGTGCTGATGTTCTTGGTGCTTGGATTTTCCGGTGTTCCCGTGGTGATACTGCTGTACGTGGTACTATCGGTGATAAAGAATAAATTTGGGCGCAACAAACCTATAGTTCGAAAGTGATACAATCCGATAGAAAGAGTTAAGGATTAAGCAAGAGAAGTGATGCTTTGAATATTTATCAACAGCAAAAAATTCTTCGCAGTCAACTTATTGATGCTGATTAAAATCGAGTTTCTTCTTTCGGAGTTCGAAGTTTTGCCCGAGATAAACCCGGCGCACCATTTCATCCTGCACCAGTTCCTCGGGCACACCAG
>CAZLWZ010000407.1:0-1767 GCA_964563275.1 uncultured Flavobacterium sp. | reverse complement strand
GAAGCCGCTCTTTGTTCATTTTTATCCGAAGCTACGCCAATTATCTCCGGCTGAGAAACATAAACTTCAAACTAATTTCCGGTTCTATCGTCGATTAAGTGAAAAGCACAAACGATATTTCGAGCATAGGGTGTCGCGATTTATTTCATCATATGAATTTATAGGCAAAAGCGGACTGACAGTCACCGACGAGATGCGTGTGTTGATAGCAGCTACATACGTAATGCTGACCTTCGGCATGCGACACTACATGACCGTCGTGTTCGAGAAGATACTTATTTATCCCGACGCATATTTTTCTACTATAAATCAAGATCTGCACCATGGCGAATTCAATCCTCGGTATCGGGTGGTAGTTTTTTCGTGGAAGCATTTCCTTATCGGTCATAACGCAGTCGATGACAACATTAACCTGGGTATTCATGAATTTGCTCATGCGTTACATTATCACGGGTTAAAACGGCGAGACAACAGCGCTGCCATGTTCGTGGACGGATACAATGCTATTCTTAAAGAAGTGAAGCATCCCCCAAACGCGAAGCGTCTTGTGTCTTCGGGCTATTTTCGAACCTATGCATTTAAAAACGACTTCGAATTTCTGGCAGTGATTTTAGAACATTATTTTGAGACACCGGGTGAATTCAGAAACCAATTCCCTGAACTCTATCAACGAGTGCACAGGATGATCAACCTTAGAAGCCATTAAAAAGTTCCTATAACCTAAATTCATAAAGTGTTATAGGTAAAGTTTTTAACAAATATTTATATTATCAAAGATTATATTATACTTTTGCTTCACACTATAACAAATCATTATGAAAAAAATTACTTTATCTGCTGTGAGCAGCAACAAATTTAAAATGGTTGCAGCCACGGCTCTTCTCTTAGTTTGCAGTTCGGCACTGGCGCAGGAGCTGCATGTAAACGGAAATCTTTCTACTGGCGCTACGAGTAAAAGCGGCGTTGCTGCGCCTGCAGGTTATACCTGGAGCGAAATGCAGAACGATGCCGGCGTTACCACTATGAGTAACGGAACCACCGGTGTGGGAGCCCAGATCACCGCGACGGGAGGAAACCGCGTGGCCGATGATTTTACAGTTCCCGAGGGTGAGGAGTGGACGTTAAACACAATTACGTTCTACGCGTATCAAACCGGTTACACTGGCACTACATCTCCATTTATAGATGTTCGTGTCAGAATCCAAGATGCCATACCTTCCAGCGCTAGTTCAGTAGTTGTGTTTGGCGACCTTACTACAAATCGCATACAGTCTACTTCCGATGCGATGATGTACCGTATTGTGAATTCACTTGTCCCGACGCCAACTGCTCCAGTCACCAACAGAAAGATCTGGGCTGTGGTAGCAACGGTTCCGGTGACACTGTCGGCGGGTACGTATTGGATAGAATGGCAGTTGGATGCTGGTACTAGTGGGAATTTTGCACCGCCAAGTACAGTAGTTGACGCGCGTACTCAACCTGGGAATAACGCGATTCAATGGCTGGGTGCTACTAGTGTCTGGAACAGTTTGCTTGACTCGGGAAGTCCTGCCGACACAACTCCCGATGTTGCCCTTGATATGCCATTCGTGATTAATTATTCGGTGCAGCTTGGAACGGCCGACAGAGATTTGGCCTCTGCGATCTCGATGTATCCAAACCCTGTTGAAAGCACCCTCAGTATTTCGTCAGATTTAATACTGGATGCGTATGAAATATATGATTTAACTGGCAGAATTGTTAAAACAGGTGCTTTTTTAGGCGCGG
>CAZLWZ010000406.1:0-1768 GCA_964563275.1 uncultured Flavobacterium sp. | reverse complement strand
AACCGTGTCACCTCTTTTATAACCAGATACCGATGTCTCCGTACAAATTTTAAACGTTCCTTCGACGCACATATATACGCGGAATGAATCGATTTTTGAAGCAATCTCCAGCGAACCCTGCAACGGAATTATATTGGTCGTGAAATAAGGGCAGTATACAATAGTATTCGGTTGGTTCGGATTTGTCTCATATTCTATTTTGGATCGTGTTTCGCGGTAACTGATAGCATCCAGCGCCTGTTCAACATGGAGCTGGCGTTTTTTACCTTCATCATCAACCCGGTCGAAATCATAGATGCGGTATGTGATATCTGATGTTTGCTGGATTTCGGCCAATAATATTCCGCCGCCAATTGAATGAACGGTACCGGTTTCAAGAAAAAATACATCGCCCGGGGCAACTTCAATATGATTTAGAATTTCAGGTAGTGTGTTCTCGTGCAGGTGTTTCAGATAGTTGTCGGGTGATGAATCGCCTTTAAACCCGACAATTAAACGTGCACCCGGATCGGATTGCATAATGTACCACATCTCAGTCTTTCCGAAGGAATTGTGCCTTTTTTTAGCGAGTTCATCATTCGGATGCACCTGAATCGACAAGTCTTCTTTGGCGTCGATAAACTTTAACAGAAGCGGAAACTGCGAGCCAAAACGCTCAAAAACTTTTCTGCCAAGAATCTGCTCCGGATAATCATCCAGTAACTCTGCAAGTGTCCTCGTCCGGTACGTGCCGTTGGCCGCAACGCTAACGGATCCGGGGACGGTGGAGATCTCCCAACTCTCACCGGCATTATCCTGTGTAGCGGGTTTTCCAAGTTCTGTTTGTAATTTATTTCCGCCCCAGATGTTGTGTTTCAGGATTGGTTCAAATTGTAGCGGATAAGCTTCAAATGTCATAATACGTTCTTTTGGTGGCGGTCGGCCCTAGCCCCGACAGAGCCGGTATCCTCGAAGTGCAACGGAGAGATAAAGGCGAAGGCGGGAAAAAGCTCCCAAATCAATTTCCTTTGTAAGTTACCGAATTTCGTGGGGTCTCAAAAAGTGTAATCTCAAGATCCAGGTCTGGCGACAACCGTTTTCGCATTTTGTTCCAGATGACAATCGCAATGTTTTCTGCCGTCGGATTCAAATCGGAGAATTCAGGTACGTCGAGGTTCAGATTTTTGTGATCGAACGCGCTCTCGACCTCATCGGAAATGAGTTTCGCCAAATCCTTAATATCGATAACATAACCTGTTTCGGGGTTTACCTCGCCGGTCACGCTCGCAATCAACTCATAGTTATGTCCGTGAAAATTCGGATTGTTGCACTTGCCAAAAACCGCATCGTTCTGCTCATCGCCCCAGTCTTTGCGGTAAAGGCGGTGTGCGGCGTTGAAATGGGCTTTTCTGCTGACTGTGACTCTCATGGCGTTTATAGTTTGTGTTCCTCTATAAAATGATAAAACTCGTCAAATATTATTTTGAACCAGACGGTGTATTGATCGGGATTCGCAGCAATGTCCTGTTTCACGTCGTCGATCGCCATCCATTTCCACCCGGCTACTTCGTCGGGATTGATGTTGGATAAGTCATTGAAATAGCCAATCATGACATGATCCAGCTCATGCTCGGTAAGCCCGTTCTCGAATGGCGCTTTATAAATAAAATGAAATAATTCACGCAAATCGGTCGTGATGCCCATTTCTTCGAGCAGTCGTCGTTTTCCGGCTTCGAGGTTGCTTTCCCCTTCGCGCTGATGACTGCAGCAGGTGTTGGTCCACAACAAT
>CAZLWZ010000405.1:0-1776 GCA_964563275.1 uncultured Flavobacterium sp. | reverse complement strand
CCGAGTCGAAATCTATTTTAGTTTTTTTGAAAGCTCTTTTCCTAATGATTTCGCCGATTTGGCAAAGCCTTCACCAATTCTGGACTCGTTGCTAAAGTTATTTCCCCACTGGTCGCCCGGTGCGTCTTTGCTTGTCATCTTCAACAATACATTATTGCGATTGGCAGTTTCAACAAATCGATAATTTAAACTCACTTTGGCCGGTTGCTTCATCACCGCAGCATCCCATCCCGGATAAATCCACACCACATCGACAATTAATGTGTATTTTGCGCCAGTTAGGTTTTCTCCTACAGCGACATTTCTCGGAGCACCGAATGATTTATTCAACAATTCCATGAACTTGGCGTTCCAGATTGCTTCGCGGCTACCTTCCCATTTTTTCTTCCAGATGTCGCCGTTTCCGCGTGATTTTTCATTTAAGTCGGCTGAACGTTGAGAAACATACTGCTCGTTGGTCAAATTTTCCTTCAGAAGTTTTAAATCGTCATAGTTAAACTCGACGTTTAGTTCTTTCTCTCCTTTCAGAAAATCAAAGTTTCCGCTAACAACTTTCATTTTTTGTGCGCTAGCCACCGAAGATACAATCAGGAATGCTAGTAAAGTCAATTTTTTCATTTAGATGCTTATTGGTTATATGGGTGCAAGTATAACAAAAAATCCTAACAGGCTGTTTTAATATTGATTATAATTTCGGGAAGTTACTCTGTTATCAGGATTTCCAATATTTTAATGGCAGCGTCGCTAATTTTAGTTCCCGGCCCAAAAACCGCCACGGCGCCTGCATCAAACAGATATTCATAGTCCTGCGCAGGGATTACACCGCCCACTATTACCATTATATCTTCGCGGCCGTATTTTTTCAATTCGGCGATTACCTGCGGAACCAACGTTTTATGACCGGCAGCCAATGACGATACTCCTAAAATATGGACGTCGTTTTCAACTGCCTGTTTCGCGGCTTCGGCCGGGGTTTGGAACAACGGCCCTATATCGACATCAAAACCGACATCTGCATAACCGGTTGCCACAACCTTTGCGCCTCGGTCGTGCCCGTCCTGACCCATCTTTGCGATCATTATTCTTGGTCGTCTTCCTTCCTGCGCAGCAAACTTGTCGGCGAGTTGCCGTGCCTTTTCGAAGCTGCTGTCGTCTTTGATCTCTTTACTGTACACGCCGCTAAATGATTTGATTTGTGCTTTATATCGTCCGAAAACTGTTTCAAGTGCGTCACTTATTTCACCTAGAGTCGCCCGATGCCGCGCCGCATCAACTGCCAGTTCCAGCAGATTTTCTTTCCCGGACTTCGCCGCTGATGTTAATTTCTCAAGGGCTGCGGATACTTGCTCCTGATTTCTTTCGGCTTTTATTTTCGCCAAACTTTCGATCTGCTGTTTTCGCACCATTTGGTTATCCACATCCAAAATATGCAACGGATCTTCTTTTTGCAATCGGAACTTGTTAACGCCAACAATGATATCCTGATTGCTGTCGATTCGTGCCTGCTTTCTCGCCGCGGCTTCTTCAATGCGCATTTTCGGAATTCCTGCTTCGATTGCCTTTGTCATACCACCAAGCTCTTCAACTTCTTCTATCAGCGCCCACGCTTTTTCAGCTATTTCGGCTGTCAGGCTTTCGACATAATAACTGCCGCCCCACGGATCGACCGTTTTAGTGATCTTGGTTTCTTCCTGTAAATAAATCTGTGTATTTCGTGCGATGCGTGCCGAAAAATCGGTAGGCAATGCGATTGCTTCGTCCAGTGCGTTAGTGTGT
>CAZLWZ010000404.1:0-1788 GCA_964563275.1 uncultured Flavobacterium sp. | reverse complement strand
GAATATATCAGTCAGTTGATTTTGCACGAAGATCGTTCAGTGTGGATTGCACAGCGCGAAGGAAGGACCAAAGACGGAAACGATGCGACGCACCAGGGGATTCTGAAAATGCTGGCGATGGCATGCGAGGACAAGGACCTGATGAAGCATTTCAAGAATTTGAAAATAGTTCCGGTTTCGATATCATACGAATACGATCCTACCGACGCGCTGAAGATGCCGCAGCTGATGGCCGAAGCCAATCAGGAGACGTATATCAAAGAGAAAAATGAGGATTTTGTGACTTTACTAAGCGGCATAATGGGACAGAAGAAACACATTCATATCCATGTATGCGATATACTCGACGCCGAATTGGATACCATTGGCTCGCAATTCGACAATGCTAACAAACAGATACAGGCAGTAGCGCAGGTTATCGACGATGCGATCTTGTCGACGTATAAGTTGTGGCCTACCAACTTTATCGCGTACGATTTGCTGCACAATACCAATAAGTACGCTTCTCACTATACCGAGGATGAGAAGTCGCTGTTTGAACGTCGGCTTGAATTGCGTATTGATGAAGATAATCCGGTGGCACTTCATGGTTTTCTTTCTATGTATGCAAACCCTGTGGTCAATAAACTAAAATATGCCGATGCCATCTAAGCCTTCTATCCTTTTAATCTACACCGGCGGAACGATCGGGATGATGAAAGACTTCAATACAGGCGCGCTTAAGGCATTCGATTTTAACAAACTTCTGAAGAACGTACCCGAGCTAAAGCAGCTCGATTGTGAGATCGAAACGATTTCTTTTGAAAATCCGATCGATTCGTCGAATATGAATCCGGAGCGATGGGTGCAAACGGCTGAAATAATTAGTGAAAATTACGATAAGTTTGACGGATTCGTAATTCTGCACGGTTCGGATACGATGTCGTATTCGGCAGCAGCACTGAGTTTTATGCTCGAGAACCTTCAGAAGCCCGTAATCCTGACTGGCTCGCAGTTGCCGATAGGCGATTTACGTACCGATGCCAAAGAGAACCTGATTACGGCTATTCAAATCGCCTCATTGCGTGAGAAAAACAAACCCGTGGTCACGGAAGTAGGCTTATATTTCGAATATAAACTGTACCGCGGAAACCGCACGACAAAAATAAATGCGGAGAATTTCAATGCGTTTTCGTCACCGAATTATCCTGCGTTGGCCGAGTCGGGTGTACATTTAAATGTAAACCGACAGTTGTTGCTGACGCCAGGTAAAACCAGAAAATTCACTTTTCATCGGGAGCTTGACGCCAATGTTGCGATAATAAAAATTTTCCCGGGAATCACATCAGAAGTAATGAATGCCATGCTGGGCATCCCGACATTGAAAGGTGTGGTCCTGGAGACGTACGGAGCCGGCAACGCACCAACCGACGCGTGGCTGATTTCTGCCCTTAAAGCGGCAATCGGTCGCGGTTTATACATTGTGAATGTTAGCCAGTGCTCGGCCGGCAGCGTCAGCATGGGCCAGTACGAAACAAGTACGTTGCTAAAGGAAATAGGCGTTATTACCGGAAAAGACATGACTACCGAAGCAGCTATTACAAAAATGATGTACCTGTTAGGCCAGAAGGTTTCGCCAGGCGTTTTCAAAACGATCTATGAAACGCCTTTACGCGGAGAAATGTTTTAAATGAACTACGATTACACTAATTAGTGTCCAAGTTTTTTTGTTTCTTTGCATTCGCTTAGAGAGGGGTGGCCGAGTGGTCGAAGGCGCACGCCTGGAAAGTGTGTATACTCCACAAGGGT
>CAZLWZ010000403.1:0-1804 GCA_964563275.1 uncultured Flavobacterium sp. | reverse complement strand
CTTTTGAATATAATTATTACATATGACGTTTGCTGAAGAGAATTACTTAAAAGCCATCTATCATCTCGCCGCACATTCGGATGCGGATATAACTACCAACGCGATAGCCGAAAACATACACACAAAGGCGTCTTCTGTCACAGACATGCTGAAGAAGCTCCGCGAGAAAGGATTGATATCATATAAGAAGTATCAGGGTGTTTCACTGACGCAGCACGGACGACATGCTGCTAAAATGATTGTGCGGAAGCACAGGCTTTGGGAGGTTTTTTTAGTTGAAAAGCTGGACTTTAACTGGGATGAGGTGCATGACGTTGCAGAGGAGCTCGAGCATATCAATTCAGAAAAGTTGATCGACCGCCTTGATGCCTTCCTCGGTTACCCGACCGAGGATCCGCACGGTGACCCGATTCCAAACTCTAAAGGCGAGATCGCCAAAGTTGACAAAGAGCTTTTATCGGAATTAGGCCTGCACAGAGCTGCTATTTGTGTTGGAGTTAAAGATACCGCCTCTGCATTTTTAAAATACCTCGACAAGCAGCAAATTTCTCTGGGTTCTAATCTCGAAATTGTCGAAGTCGAGCCTTTCGATGGGTCGTTGACCGTATTGGTTGACGGGGTTCAAAAAAACCTTTCTCATAAAATTGCCTCTAACCTTTATGTAAAAATTACCTGATATGTTCGACGCGATAGTATCTTATTTGGAAAGTATTGACCCCGTGCTTGCCGCGCTGTATGCCACTTTATTTACGTGGGGCCTTACTGCTTTGGGAGCATCGGTGGTGTTTTTGTTTAAGCAGATGAACCGTGCGGCACTAGATGGAATGCTCGGCTTTACCGGCGGTGTGATGGTTGCGGCGAGTTACTGGAGTCTGCTTGCGCCGGCGATCGAAATGAGCGAGGGAGAAGGATTCATCAAAGTGATTCCGGCCGCTGTCGGATTTTTGTTAGGGGCGCTGTTTCTGTTCGGTCTGGACAAGGCGCTGCCGCATTTGCACATAAATTTTCAGGAGTCGGAAGGCGTAAAGTCGCCATGGCAGCGTACCACATTGCTCGTCCTGGCGATCACGTTGCACAACATTCCCGAAGGTCTCGCTGTGGGCGTGCTGTTCGGCGGTGTTGCCGCAGGAATCCCGGAGGCTACCATTGCCGGCGCCCTGGTTCTTGCAATTGGAATTGGTATTCAAAATTTTCCCGAAGGCATCGCGGTAGCCATGCCGCTTCGACGGATGGGAATGAGCCGCAGGAAGAGCTTTATGTATGGGCAGTCGTCGGCGATTGTCGAACCAGTAGCGGCAGTCGTGGGTGCGTTAGCGGTGTCTTTTTTTACGCCTATTTTACCTTATGCGCTGGCATTTGCGGCAGGTGCAATGATCTTCGTTGTTGTTGAGGAAGTTATTCCTGAGACGCAGCAGGACAAGAACACCGACATCGCAACGCTGGGCTTCATAGGAGGCTTTATTGTAATGATGACACTTGACGTGGCCTTAGGTTAACAACCGCAGCCGCCGTCGCCGCAGTCTTTGCCGTTTTTCCTGCGCCTGAGAATGAATTTACGTACCAGGAAAGCCACGGCAATAATGAGAATTATGTATGCGATTATTTCCTGTACCATTATCGTAAGAATTGAAATGCTGCAAGGGCGACAACATAAGCAAAAGCGCTCATGAACACGAGTTGGATCGCTGGCCATTTCCAGCTATTGGTTTCTTTTTTTGTTACTGCCAGTGTACTCGCACACTGCATCGCGAACGCATAAAATAACAGAAGCGATATTCCCGTAGCAAAATTAAATACTTTTTCT
>CAZLWZ010000402.1:0-1809 GCA_964563275.1 uncultured Flavobacterium sp. | reverse complement strand
CTTTCACCCTTTTTGCCCCAAATCTACCATAAACTTAACCTACTAATGCTATGGTTCACCAAATGTATATCAGGTCTTATGTTGTGACAAATAAATTAGACGAAATGCCCTAAAAGTCGATAAACAACAGTAAATGAATTAAAACTAATATGCTCGGGCGTCTTTTCCTTCATAGAAATTCATAAATGCTCGATTCACAACACGGTTCCCTCCCGGTGTGGGATAGTCACCTGTAAAGTACCAGTCGCCAAGATTCTTCGGGCAAGCTATATGAAGATTCTCAACGGTCTGGAAAATTATTTTTACTTCAGCACTGATCTCTTCGGAACTCAGCATTTGCGCAATCTTGTCTGAAATCTCCTGTGCCTCAAACGGCGCGTATATTTCAGTTACGTAATTTACAACCTCAGTATCTCTCAGATTTTCCTGAGCTTTGCATTTTTCATATACCTCGTCAACAATATGATACAGATCGCGTTCGCGCAACAGCTCTAAGGCAGCACGGAAAGCGACTAAACCTTCAAGTCGCGCCATATCTATTCCGTAACAATCCGGATATCGAATTTGCGGCGCCGAGGACACGATGACGATGCTCTTCGGTTTAAGCCGGTCCATCATTTTGATGATGCTCATCTTTAGTGTGGTACCACGCACAATACTATCATCTATTATTACCAGGTTGTCGGTTGGCTTTACCACGCCGTAAGTAATATCATATACATGGGCTACAAGATCATCCCGACTGCTGTCTTCGGTAATAAACGTACGCAATTTTGCATCTTTGATGGCTACTTTTTCAGTCCGGATTTTGACCTCAAGTAATTGCTGAAGCGATTCGGCGGTCAGTTTGCGCCTGTTGTCCAGTATGTACCGATTTTTGCGCTGATTCAGAAAGTCCTGTGCTGCCTCGACCATGCCGTAAAATGATACTTCTGCGGTATTCGGTATGTAGGAAAACACCGTGTTATCGGTATCACTGCCGATTGCTTCAAGTACGGCCGGCAAAATCAGCTTGCCGAGCTCTTTTCGTTCGTTGTAAATCTCAGCATCACTACCACGTGAGAAATAGATCCGCTCGAACGAACAAGATTTTTTAACCGACGGCGGAATAATTTCTTCCTCAGTAACCGATCCATTCTTCTTAATTATTAGTGCTTTTCCAGGCTGGAGTTCGCTCACCTTCTCAAAATCGACATTAAAGACCGTTTGTATTACCGGCCGCTCCGATGCAACGACCACAACCTCATCATCTTCGTAAAAATAAGCAGGCCTTATCCCCGCGGGATCGCGAAACACAAAAGCGTCGCCATGGCCAAACAATCCTGCCATCGCATAACCGCCATCCCAACCTTTGGAAGCCCGTTTCAGTATTTTGGCAACATCCAGTTTCTCAGCGATAACGGGCGACGCCTCACGTTTTGAAAGACCGTTATTTTTGCATTGTTGATATAAGTCAGTTACTTCCTCATCTAAAAAATGACCGATTTTTTCCATCACCGTCACCGTATCGGCCATTTCTTTCGGGTGCTGACCCAGTTCAACCAAACTGTTGAACAACTCTGTTACATTGGTCATATTAAAATTCCCGGCAACGATAAGATTGCGGTGCATCCAATTATTCTGGCGCAAAAACGGATGGACGCTTTCGATGCTGTTTTTCCCAAATGTGCCATAACGGACGTGCCCCAGAAAAAGCTCGCCAATGTACGGTATGTGTTTTTTCTGCAGTTCCGTATCATCGGCATATTCGGGGTGGGCAACAAGTTCCTCGTTAATTCTGCTGTTGATCTGGGTGAATACGTCGAGGAT
>CAZLWZ010000401.1:0-1818 GCA_964563275.1 uncultured Flavobacterium sp. | reverse complement strand
CTTTAAAAGCTGTATGGACTGCAAATCGTCTCCGGTAACTTTTTTAAGGTGCCTATTGAAAGGGGCACGGACTGCAAGTCCGCGCCATCTGGCTGCAAGTGCGCGCTATCGGGAAATTGCCCACATTTTTTAATGATGGTCAAGTAGCCATCAATTTATTATGAGGAAATTCCCGGGAATTTGTTCTAATTTTTCAGCAGCTTTTTCACGCTGACACCTGAATTTGTAACTATTCTAAGAAAAAAGAGGCCGCGTTCGAGACCATTGAGCATGTAAGGGCCATCGTTCCCGATGTATGTCCTAACGAGGCGGCCGCGCGTATCGTACAATTCAATTTTCTCCGCTATGTCAGGCGTAACAGTAAAAGAAGTAGAAGCCGGATTTGGAAACAGCGTTATTAAATTGTCGGTTTCAGGCTCATCAACCGAAAGATTATTCGTTGTAAAGCGCGAGAGCAGCGCGTTCCACGACGCATTTCCGGTCAACAAGTTGTTAAGCGTAATCCCCGTCACGACTATTTTATTGTCGGATTGGATAAGCGGATATACAAAGTGTGACCGGCTGTAATCAAAAGTAATTTCACCGTTGTTGCCAAAAGTTGTATCTACAGTGCCGTCATTATTGTAGCATTTTACGAAAGCTTTTTGCGCTGAGATACCGACTTCACTGAATAAGATGCCGGCGGCAATAATTTTCCCAGTATGGTCCATTGTGACGCTTTTAGACTCCACCCTGTGGTTAAGTTGGTCTACGATGATTTCATTAAAGGTACTGTCCGGGCTTCCGTCCATATTCAGCCGAATTATCTTTATGGAATTACTGGAAGTATACACGTTTGCTGCAAGGTAAAGCTTTCCGCCATGCCACCAGCAGTGTGACCAGATGTGCCCTGACATTGCCACAATAGGTGCGGTTTGAAACGTTTCGTCGGCCACGCCCATACTATTAAATTTAGCAATCAAATGATCGTAAGGAGCCACGTTTGTCCGGAAAGCTAAAAATATATTGTCATCCTGATCAACCGTCATGCTTTTATTGGTAAAAAGAAAATTGCTACTGCCTGCAGGAATGGTCACCGTACCGTTTGTTCCAAAGGACGTATCAAGAATACCATCCGAATCTAATTTTACTAATAAAGATGGTAAATTGATTGAACCCTGCATTGGAATATGCAACAACACAGAATTATCGCTAAAAAAACAGATCGTCGGACTTGCCGCTTGTAACTGAGCCGGGATCGGATAGAAAAATATGCCGTCCGTGCCGAACGAAGTGTCCTGAGTACCATCCTGGAAATAGCGCTTTAGTTTTATGGAATGCTGATCGGCAACGAACTCATACATACCAATCAGGATCCGCTGTTGCGGATCAATAATAAAGTTTGAATGCCCCTGTAGGCCCTGCGCGCCGCTTTGATCATACGGAGAAAGATATCCATCGGTTCCAAAGGTCATGTCACGATTGCCATGAACATCGAACTTTGAAAACCTGACCTGGTTAGGCTGCGATTGTACAATCACGGAATTATCCGCAAGAATTTTACTTCCATGTACAAGACCGATATTAGCTACGGTAAAACCATCGCCGTCTCCATAAGTGTTATCAAGTGTTTGGGAGTATGAGTGTTGAAGAGGTAAAAATAGGCACAGTAGCAGAAGACGGTCGGTGAAGCTCATAAAATAATTTATTAAACAAACATATATAATAATAAGATAGTATGGCTATAATAATCAACAGAAATGCAACCAACATAATTTATGGCGACTACCTCAAATTTTCTTGAATGCGTGGAGGTACAATCGGTAATTCTTCCTGGTC
>CAZLWZ010000400.1:0-1828 GCA_964563275.1 uncultured Flavobacterium sp. | reverse complement strand
CCGTCAATAATTCGGGCAGGCGCGGTATAAGGGTGCGTCTGGACTTTCCCCTGACCCATTATATGAAGTACGTTCCATTCCTGGGCTTTTAAAACATCGGAAACCATCGACCGATGACATCGCCACCATACAGCTTCAGAACACATATATGCCGTTGGCTGTTGTGAAGCCAGATGCTCCAGTTGCGCGATCGCATTTTGAAATTCTTCAGTTTCCATATAATCGGCATAACCGCGAAACGACCAATTATTCCATCGGGTGTTTTTCGTGTCTTTTTTAGCTTTTCTTCTTCCGCCTAAATCGGCCATGTGGATATAGCAGATGCCAATTTTTTCCATTGAAACTGCTAAATTTTGTTTGTCAAAATGAGGAAATTTCCGCGAACCCGGCATACTTCGGATGTCGGCCAGCAGCACGACTCCAAACGATTGCAGGATATCCGAAAATTCAGCGAGACTATGGGTCGAATGGCCTATGGTGTAAATGGTTGCTGACATTATTTAATATTGTTCAATGCCAGAATATATTTGTCGATATAAAGTGGCTTCTCTTTCGATTTATATTGTTGAATATAGCGCGGATGTTCAAGTACGGTGATTTTGCCGAACATTTGTTCTTCCGTATTTAGCTGATTGATAAAGACAGCGTTTTTTTTCCCGAGGACATAGACCTCTGATGTATCCAATCCCAGGCTGATGTGTTTTTTCAACGACCCGATCATAAAAGGTTTCAATGCTTTAAAAAGAGCAACATCATCGTAATAGTTTGCATTAAGCCATTTTTCGGTACTTGTTTTCCGGATAATTGCCAAAGGAAATGGTGAGTTGATATAAAACTCGCTGTAAAACTTTTGCGCTCCACCGTACTCTGAAATCATGTCGTACATATAAACCGAAGATATTTCATGTGTGTGCGCCGATACCATTTTAATTCCGCACACGCTTTCAAGACGTTTTGTGTCGGTAAATGGCACGCCAGTTACTCCGGCGCCGTGGCGGCTCGGGTTGATACCGATAATAAAACGCCGCGGATTTAAATCATTGTAAAATTTGTGGTAAAACTGCTGCGAGACCTCCAATGTCTCAGGATTATCAAGGTATGGGTTCAGCACGCGGAAGCCTTCCGGCAGATCTCCTGTATAATGTAATTCCTGGTTGAATTCAAGCACTTTATCACCAAATGTTTTCGTCATCTTCATTTATTTAGCTTCCTATGTTCTGAAACGATTTCATAAAATCGGCTATAGCAGGCTCAAATACATCAACTGGTATCTGATGTCCGAGATCAGGCTTGAAAATTAATTCGAGATTATGACTTTCGACATGCTGCTCAATGTAAGTCAAATTATCTTCGGCAATAATTACGTCATCCACACCACCGATAACGATTCGAAGATATGCAGCAGATCTCAAAATCTCACCCGGCACATTAATCTGCACCGAACGATAAGGGAAAGCCGGATTAAAAAGCAGCGCCGGGACGTTTATCGCCTGAGACACATGATAAGCAACAAATCCGCCCATGCTGCTACCGATAACACAAACAACATCCGAGTTTTTATAATCTCCAAGAAGCTCGGAGATCACATCGGGCCGGGTGCGATAATCGATTTCAGGCGCAATGACTTTTGCGTACTTTTCAAGGACCCTTTGCTTTTCTGGCGAAAGTTTACTGTCGAGTCCGTGGAGATAAAGGATTGTCATTTGTCTGGTTTATACAATGGTTATTACGGTGCCAACTGCACGACTTCCTGCATAATAAGTCTCGGATAAAAAAAGAAAACCCCGCCACCAATGGGATAGCGAGGTTTAGTGTGGAATCGCCGGGA
>CAZLWZ010000399.1:0-1837 GCA_964563275.1 uncultured Flavobacterium sp. | reverse complement strand
CAAGCTGTCTTTTTAATATTGCTGAAATTTCAGCAGGCTTAATTTCTGCCATAATGATTTATATTTATCTTCTGTATTAATATTGGTACCTCTGGAGGTCTGTTGTCTATTTTGCAAATTCCCGCTTTAGTGTCTGAAGCCTGTTCGACACGGAAGCGTTGTATTGTTGGTCACCGATTCGCAAAATGAACCCGCCGATTATTGACGGATCTATTATGTTTACGATGTTGATTTTCTTATCTGAGAAAGTACTGACTTTCGCTCGCACTTTCGATTCCATTGCGCTATCCATCGGAATTGCTGTAGTCACTTTGGCAACTTCAACACCTGAATTTTCGTTGAACAGTCTGTTGTACTGAACGGCGACCTGATCTACGATTTCAAATCGGTTGTTGGCAAGCAACAGTTGGAACATGCTACGGGTCACCGGATTTACATCGGCAAAAATCTCGGCAAAAGCATTCCCTTTTTTATCGGCGGAAATGACCGGATTTTGAATAAAATCACGAAGCTCAGCATTCGAACCGAATGTAGAAGCGATCAATGCCATATCGTCATTGACACTTTCTGCAACACCTTTCGACTGTGCTGTTTCAAGAATGGCTTTTGCGTATCGCGATGCTGCTCTTGTACCTTTCATAATTAATTCAGTTTAGCGTCGCCGAGCATTCGGTCAACAAGTTCCATCTGACGGTCTTTGTTCGAGAGTTCGTCGCGAAGAATCCTTTCGGCAATCTCGACAGATAATGTAGATACCTGGGCCTTCAATTGTGCCATCGCCGCATTTTTCTCATTTTCGATGGCAGCTTTCGCCTGCTCGATCATTCGTGCACCTTCAGTCTGGGCATCAAGTTTTGACTCAGCAATCATTT
The DNA here is from genome assembly GCA_964563275.1 of uncultured Flavobacterium sp. Taxonomy (GTDB): domain Bacteria; phylum Bacteroidota; class Bacteroidia; order Flavobacteriales; family Flavobacteriaceae; genus Flavobacterium. The sequence continues at coordinate 965 of CAZLWZ010000399.1, read as the reverse complement.
TTTCACGCATTTCGCGAGCTTCTTTAAGCATCATGTCGCGCTCAGCACGGGCTTCGGCCAGAAGTTGCTCGTTTTGCGACTTCAGGTTCTGCATTTCGCTGCGCGCTTGTTCAGCCGATAATAATGCACTGCGGATTCCTTGCTCGCGGGTATCTACCGCGTCGAGAATTGGTTTCCATGCATATTTTCTAAGCAGGAGGATGAGTAGAATAAAGATTAATGCATGCCAAAAGAACAGGCCAAACTCAAACTGATTTACTAATTTATCCATGATTTTTTGTTGTTTATTTTTAAAAAACAGAAGTTGCAACCAACCGTTGCAGCTTCTGTTTTAAAATTATGCTGCGAAAAGTGCAGCGAAACCAATACCTTCAATAAGCGCCGCTGCGATAAGCATTGCTGTTTGAATCTTACCAGAAGCTTCAGGCTGGCGTGCGATAGCTTCCATTGCTGATCCACCGATACGACCGATACCTAAACCAGCACCGATTACGATTAAACCTGCTCCTACGATAGTTGGAATTTCCATAAATATGTATTAAAAATTAAACATTCAATTTTGAGTCGAAAGTCGAAGGTCGAAAGTTTTAGAGGACTTTAGACTTGCGACTTTAGACTATCTAGTGGTGCGCCTCCTCATGGTGGTGCTCCTCGACAGCCGATCCAAAATACAGGGCTGACAACATTGTAAATATATATGCCTGCAGGAAAGCTACAAGTATCTCCAGTATCGCAAGAGCAAATGACAGTCCGAATGACAATGAACTTCCGATCCAGCTTCTGAATATAAATATCAATCCGATAATGCTCATCAAAACGATGTGCCCCGCGAAAATATTCGCATACAAACGAATCATCAATGAAAATGGCTTAATGATTACCCCCAACAATTCAATGGGAGCTAAAACAATCCTCATCAATTTAGGGACGCCCGGCATCCAGAAAATATGACCCCAGTAATTTCT
>CAZLWZ010000398.1:0-1839 GCA_964563275.1 uncultured Flavobacterium sp. | reverse complement strand
CACCGGAAAAAGCATTGTGCGATAAAATAGTAACGACATCTGGACTAACATTAAGAAGTATTCGGAGTGCTTATGACTACCTCGTTGAAAATATGCGGATAGACGAATCTGCATTAAATGACCTGGATACGGATATGATAAAGGGATGGCTCTCGGATGCACCAAAAAAGGAAAGCTTATTGATGGTGGTTAGAATGATCGAGCGACTATGATAAGGTTGACTGAAAAGAGTGGTGCTACAACGATCAATGAAGCCATTCTTGGGGAAGATTGCAGTTGAATCATCGAAAATATTTGTTATATTTGTATTTAAAATGATATCACTATGAATACGATAAATTTAAAGAAATCCACTTCACTACGTTTGGATGCGGAGTTGTATAGTTACATAGAGAAGCTGGCAAAAAAGGAAAATAGAAGCGTCAATAATTTCATTGAAACGGTTCTTGCTGATGCAACACGTTTCCACGATCCAAACAGCGAGACAAGACAGGCTATTGAAGACGCAAGAACAGAAAGACCTTCTTTGAAAAGGTATGATAGCACGGAAGACTTGTTAAATGATTTGATGGCTGATTAATGGCTAGGTATAAAATAACCTACTCAGGGAAGTTTAAAAAAGATTTTAAAAGGTATCAGAAAAGACCTAGGGAGCTCAAAGCTATTATAGAGGTTCTAGAACAACTTAGACAGGGTGCAGAATCAATACCAAAACGGATGAAGCCTCATAGATTGATAGGCGATTACAAAGATTCGTGGGAATGTCATGTATTTCCTGACCTCCTGTTGATATGGGATCAGGATAATGAGCCGATTAATGAAATTCATTTGATCCGAGTAGGTTCTCATTCTGAACTGTTTTAATCATCTGTCAGATTGCGACAGCCTCACCCCAATTTCTTTCTCAACGCCGCCATATCCTCACTTACATAGGTAAGCCCGGTATAGCAGCAGAACACAAACAAGTCCCGAATCATATTGATCCGTGCAATTTCAAAAACTATAATTTCCAGATTAGCCAATTCGGTGTCCGATAGGTGCTCTCTGTTTACCTTTTCGATTCTGAGTTTATAATTCATAAAGGGGTCTTTGGTAATCCATTCCAAACGCATGGCCAGGTGCACCATTTTTTTCAGGCGAATGATGTGTTTCATCACGCCGTTGTTGTTCATGGGCTTCTGGTGGTCCAGGGGTTTATGGTTTCGCAGGAAGGTTTCGAAATCAAAAATGAATTTATAGTCGATATCGGTGAGAAAGAAGTCAGCTGCCCGGAATTTCTTCTGGATAAATTTCATCAGGTAGCGTTGGGTGACGTAATAATGTTTGAGGGTGCTCCATTTTAAGGTGCTTGAAGCGGTTTCATTGTGGTATTCAAAGAGGCTGCTCAGGGTTTGCGCTTCTTCGATGTTGCCGAAGAAATGATCTTTTACCGCCTGAGCCGTGACTCGCTTTCCGCTTAACATCAGCTGCTGATAAATACCGCCTAAGGTCAGCCGAACATCTTGCAGGTATTTGTTGATCCTTGTCCGCTCTGATGGTAAAATGGACGCCAAATGATTGTGATGTTTTCATAAAAATACTCTTTAATCTCCATGAACTTGATTTAACCCGTTTTAAGGCCATTTTAGGTAACACAGATTGTCTGTTTTTATGCCAATTATAAACCTAAAAGCCGCTCTTTTTGCTAACTTTTTAGGCGTCATTTAGCTGATAGACAGCGCGTTGAAGCGTTTTGTGTTACCTAAGTTAAACATTTAAAATAGGTAGTCGGATAGGTAACGAGAATGAAGGATTCTTATGGATTAATATGAACTACTTAAAAGTAGAAAACCCTGTAAA
>CAZLWZ010000397.1:0-1843 GCA_964563275.1 uncultured Flavobacterium sp. | reverse complement strand
TGTTTCTGTAGTAGTTTGATAGGAGTGATCTGACCAATTGGATATCAACCACGTAGCACCGCCATCAGTACTTAAACGATAACCATCGTCACCGCCCACTGTAAACGAGTAAAAGCCGCTGGCAAAATTTTTTGTCATGCGGTAACGTACTGAAAAATTTGTTCTGAAGTTTCCGCATATATTCGTGCCCTCGAAGTCGGACACCGGCCAAACTAAAAATGCCCCAATATTCCAGTTAAACTGCTCATTCTCGATGGTGAAACCGCGGTAATCCGTAAATGTTTTTGTCCCGTATAAATAACCGCGCCAGTGGCCATTACCATATTGGTTGGGATCTCCCGACGGGGGGCATTGAGCAGATAATTGGAAAGAATTTATAAGAAGAAAGGCAAGCAGTAATCGTAGGTTTAGCATCGGTTGGTTTTGTGAGTTGGTTGGAGTTATATAATTCCGGGGAATAATTACATAATTCACATTTTTCAGAGCGCAAAATTATAGTGCAGTCTTCTATAAATGCTACTAAAGCACGCGAAATTTCCGACTTTTCGATTAAATGCAAATTTCGCCGTCATTAAGCTAAAAACATCGACGAACGGCACATTGGAGGCAGTCAAATATTCGTTAATTGACATTAAATAGATCAGTTTCAGGCTGGTTTTTGAACTGTAAGCACTTCTGTGCCTGCCGAAACGATATCGAAAGTGGTAGGTTATTGTGAAGAATCAGGTGCCGAATTGTTCTCTAGCTCCTGCAATTTGCGGTAAATTTCGGCAGAATCATATCCTTTGCGAAGCAGAAAATCACAAAATTTCCTGCGTCTTTTAAATATATTGGTCTCGCTGATAGAAGTCCATTGCCGTTCGGCTACTGCATTAAAATTGGCGATATAATCATCGTCGTCGATTTCAGCCAAAGCCGCTTTGATGATTACATCTGAAATATCACGGCGCCTCAATTCGGCCTTAATCCTGCTCTTACCCCAATGTTTGATCCTGTGCTTACCACGGGCGAAAGCTTTCGCAAAGCGCTCCTCATTGAGAAAGTTATGATTAATCAGGTGTACAATTACTGAATCAGCCTCATTTGCATCATTGGTCAGGGACCGAATCTTAAGAAGAACGTCCTGATGGCAGCGCTCCTGATACGCACAGTATTGTTCAAGCTTTTCGATTAATTGTTTGGCAGAGAACTGGTTGTACACGATTTCGGTGAAATATAACGAAGAGTTAACATTTATTACGTGGTAAATGTATTGAAAATAAGTAATTTAAAAGTAATTTTGGTAGCCCATTTCTTCCTGAAAAGTAATCTGTCTGTACAAAAATCTGCGATGCTGTGCTTAATACGTATATGATGAGATTCGATTTTTTACTTTTAATGATCCTGCTGCTCACAGGTACAGCTTCAAACGCACAATTGCTGCAGTGGAATACGTATGAAAACGATGGATTAGAGCCTATCGAGCCAAGTATTTATAACAACACAAATATAGCTGCTTCAAGCCTGACATTGGGTTCGGGCGTCACCCCGGCCGCAAACCAGCATCGTTTTGGCGGAAGTAATTGGTTTGACCCAGGCGATAGCAACCCGACAACATTATCCGAATCAATTGCTGGTAACGATTACATACAATTCGTAGTGACGCCAAATGCCGGTTATTCTTTCACCGCTACATCGTTTACCTTTAGCTGGGGAAGGTCAGGGACAGGCCCCAATACTGTAACTTTGCGGTCATCTGCCGATGGATTTGCATCGGATATCGGGACTGTAAATGCATTGCCAACAGCAAATACATCCAGTACGATTGTTATTTCAGGTATTACAAATGCAACCACAGCCGTCA
>CAZLWZ010000396.1:0-1896 GCA_964563275.1 uncultured Flavobacterium sp. | reverse complement strand
CTGGGCGGTGATCGTGATTGTCGAAAATCAAAATCTGCCGCTAAACCAGCTTAATTTGTATGACGGGATGCAGGCCGTTCCGGATGAAATCACCATTACGCTGAACAGTTTGAATGTAATCGATAATCAAGGTGCAAAAATTGGATTTTTAGCCTGGGAAGGCGACAAGAACATCACCGTTGGTGAGACGTTGAAACTGAACGGCCAGACCCTCAGTAATCCGCCGCTGAATCCTGCTGATAACGCGTTTAATGGCACAAACAGCTTTACTGGCTCGGAAGATCTTTATAATATGGATCTCGATGTGTATGACATTCAGGATTATATTGCGATCACCGACTCGGCAGCGACGATTAACCTGACATCAGGACAGGACGTTGTGATGATAAACGCAATTGTCACGAAACTGAACAGCCAGTTGCCCGATGCCACGATCAGTATCGACAATATCGAACTCGAGTGTGATTCGAGGATTATCTCGGCCGACTTCACTATTTACAATGTCAATAGCACCGATGTCCTTCCATCCGGTGTTCCGATTGCGATTTTTGCCGATGACGTGTTTGTTGCTTACACCGAAACAATGCAGCCGATTGCGATTGGCGGTCAGATTTCGGATTCAGTTACATTCATTTTACCTGGTGGTATTCCACCAGATTTTGAACTGACTTTTGTTGTGGATTCCAATAGTTCAGGTGTGGGAATCATCACTGAAACAGATGAAACAAACAATGAAGATTCGGCCGCCGTTTCGCTGATGCTCCCGCCATCGGTCAACATCCTGCCACCGCTTACTGCGTGCAATCAAGGCCTTGGCGTGGGCACATTTGACCTTAACGACTATGAAGAAGCTGTAAAAACCGATCCGACGCACAGCGTTTCATTTTTTGAAACTGAGAGCGACGCGCTCAATAACGTAAATGAAATGATTGGCATAACGAATTATACATCTAATGCCACACCGCGCAGTATCTTTATACGGGTTACCGATGAGTACGGATGCGCTTCTGTTACGTCGTTTATTTTACAAACGCGGAATTGTCCGCCAACGGTGTATAATTTCGTATCGGCTAATGGCGATGGTGCTAACGATACTTTTTTTGTGGAAGGGTTGCGTGATATTTTCTTAAACTTCGAATTGCAGATCTACAACCGCTGGGGCGTTCTGATTTGGACCGGAAACCATAATATACCCGACTGGGACGGAAATGCCACCACTGGACCGGTGATAGGAAGCAGCGCAGTTCCCGACGGAACATATTACTACGTACTACACCTCAACGATCCCGACTACGCCGAACCTCTGACCGGCTTTCTATACATCACCCGTTAATTATTCCAAAGTTTGCAACGACCAGCTGAATCTGATCGCGAGCAGCCGTATCACGATGATTACCGACGACGTGACTACATAAACAATATCGTTATTTAAATTCAGGTATTTCAGTCCGAAAAAAACAATTCCGCCGATGATGCAGATCGTCGCATAAATCTCACGATGAAATATCACCGGAATGTCATTGCAGAGGATGTCGCGGAGAACGCCTCCAAAACAAGCCGTCATCGTTCCGAGCGCAATGCAAATCACCGGATGCAACCCTATATAAATTCCCTTTTCAAGGCCAATTAATGTAAAAACGCCAAGTCCGATTGTATCGAAAAGGTAAAGTGACGTGCGGAGTTTGTCTAATCGACGCCGAAACAACACCGCCAACGCGACACCAAATACGATGGTATAAACGTAATTGATATTCATCATCCAGCCCACAGGAGTAAGTCCGATCATTACATCGCGCAGGGTTCCACCGCCAACTGCTGTAACAAACGCTATTATAAAAACGCCGAAGATATCGAGCCTTTTACTCATGGCAGTAAGCGCACCCGACATTGCAAAGG
>CAZLWZ010000395.1:0-1899 GCA_964563275.1 uncultured Flavobacterium sp. | reverse complement strand
GCTTTTTCCTGCAATAAGTTCAGACGTATGACTTTTTCATAGCTTTCCTCAGTCTGATTGTTTTGTTCGAGGAAGGCTTCATAATTTTCACCGAGTTCTTCTTTTGAACTGTCGATTTCTGCCTGAACTTCTTCATCAGTTACTTCATATTCCTCAGAAAGGACTTTCTCAATCATCAGGATCTGGATTGCCTGATCGCCGATTGAAGTTTTCATCTCTTCATATAGGTCTTCTTTTGTGACATCCCCTAGGTCTGAAGATACAATTACCGTGCTGTCTGCATTGTCGTTGCTGCAAGCTGCCAATGCCAGTACAGATGCCGCTAGAGTTAATGTTAAGAATGATTTTTTCATCGTTTACGCTCCTATCTAACTTTCTGGTTGCCGTAGTTACTATACCATAAACGTATAAAAATTAAAAAAGTTTCTTATATACTGCAAGAAGATGAAAATTTTGAACAAAAAAATCTACCTGCCAAAAGGCAAGTAGATTTATGGGGTAAATTCAACGCCTACATAAAGCGATACCAATAGGATTAAAATCAATATATTAATGGTGCGGAATATTTTTTCGTGGTTTTCCTCTGGGATTTCCCGTGAAGTTACCAATGCCAAAGTCATTCGGTTGATTTGGAACAGGTAAAACACTGAGAACATTACTACTAATGCGACAATCATGAATTTCCTCCCCTCTGCCTTAGGTTACAGTATAACAAATCCGGAACGAAAAAACAGGATTAACTGACTGCCTCTGGAACGAGTATTTCAAATCCGGTATCTGTTTCCTCGACAAATGCGTGCTTCGGTGTGCGCAGCAGGTGCCGGACATAGATCAAATCCGTCAGACAAAGACTGCAATGATAAGCAAGCAAAAGTGCGAAATAGTGGATGTAGGCAGGGAAAAGAACAATCAGCAACAAGATTGCCGAATTTAACAGAATGAATGGTGCAAGCAAAGCAAGAAGAAATCTTGTTTTGGTCACCGGCTCTTTAACGTGCAGCGATATTCCTGGAATCATGCCGAGCTGTTTCCGCAAGATGAACTCCAGGCATTTCCGGCTCCTTGCCAACGGCAGGAAATGGAAAATTTTGTGAAGCGGATAGACGGCTCCGATGGCCAGGGCAAAATACAAAAAATGCCGATCGGATAAAGGGGCGGTATAAATTAATGATAAGAAGACATAAAAAGTCGTAAATACGCCCATACCAGTCATCACTGCAAACATAAACAGCCGCGAAGATCCATATTCTTTTTTCACATTTATCGTTTTCCAGCAATGCATAAAATATCCCCCAAATGGTGCTTTTCTCAGATGAGCCGATACATACATTACAACGAATGTCCGATAAATGCAAGCTTATTCAAAAAGAGGATTACACTGCATTTTCATTTTTTTCAATGACTGTGACAATGTGATTTTCTTCATTAAATTTGGTTTCGATATTCTTGAATGATGCTTCGAAAATTTCCATGAAATCATCACCATATATTGTCCGGATGACTGCCATCACATCGAGGAATTCAGGGAATTTCCCGTAAAGATCCCGAAGTTTAAGTGAACCGTCGATGACGGAATGCGGAGTGTCAAGATAACGTTCGATCATTTCCTGCATAAGAGCTTCGCCTTTAACAGAAAGCTCGATATAGGTGTTGCGTTTGTCCGTATCCCGTTTGGAGAAAGACAGAAGTTCCCGATCTTCGAGTTTTTTCGAAAAGTTAAATGCTGTAGAAACGTGCATCACGCCGAATTTAGCCACATCCGAAATGGATGCGCCTCTTAAGTGATAGGCAATCCAGAGGATGTGGGCTTCGTTGATATTCAAATCGAAAGGCTTGATCCACAATTGCCAGTCTTTTTCGACCGCTCGTCAAGCCGCCGCAGGGCCTTCAGGATCGCGC
>CAZLWZ010000394.1:0-1916 GCA_964563275.1 uncultured Flavobacterium sp. | reverse complement strand
ATTTTCGAATGTTACTTTCTTGGAGCGCGTCATGACACCGAATGCGAACTGCATAAAATTGTGTTTTATGTGACGGTCCATGTTCTCGAACCAGTCGAGCGAAACATTTGCAGCATATTGTATCATTTCAACGCGGTTGCGACGCAATTTTTCATAATGGCTGAAAGCGTTCGCGCGATCGCTACCGAAGGCGACAATCGAGTCGGAGAGCGCGATGGCGCACTCCATAGCGAGCTTAGTTCCCGAACCGATGGAGTAGTGGGCGGTTGCTTTGGCATCGCCTAACAACACAATATTTTCATAATGCCATTTTTCATTGGTAATGTTCGGAAACTGCCGCCAGTGAGAACGGTTTGAAATTAAGCCATGGCCGTCGAGTTCGGCTGCGAATATCTGCTGCAGTTGTTTTATTGTCGCTGTTTCATCTTCAGTTTCAAAACCGGCTTTTTCCCACGTTTCGGGTGAACATTCAAAAATCCATGTGCTCATGCCTTTCTGGTATTGATAGGTATGGGCAACAAAACTGCCGTAAGGAGTTGTGCGGAAAAAGTAAGTGAATGCGTCGAGTGGTTTGGTCGATCCCATCCAGACGAACTTGTTACGTTGAAGCACCATTCGGGTGCCAAAGTATTTTTTATACTGCTCGCGGATCTGGCTGTTGATCCCATCGGCGGCAACTATGTAATCAGAATCGGCAAAGCGGGAAAGATCGGTGATGTTGCTTTCGAAGTGCAGTTCGACACCTTCTTCACTGCATCGCTGCTGCAGCAGTTGCAAAAGTGTTTTCCTCGAACAGCCGCAAAATCCGTTGCCGGTGACACGAACAGTTTTACCATCGCGTGCGATTTCAAGATCGTCCCAATATGCGAACTCGCTCCGGATCAGGTCGTACGACTTTGGATCGCGTGTCAGGAATTCACTTAAAGTTTCGTCGGAGAAGACTACACCGAAGCCAAAACTATCGTCGGCTTTATTTCGCTCGAACACCTGAATCTGCGCTTCGGGCAGTGCTTTTTTTGTTAATATCGAGAAGTAAAGCCCTCCGGGGCCTCCGCCAATTACGGTAATTTTCATGTTACTATGTTTTGCAGCAGGGATAGCAGTGGAAATCCTTTTTTTGCGTCTGGCGCGGCTTGATGATCCGCAAATGGATGTGGAGCAAAAAAAGATTGCAACGGATAGCCCGCCGGTTTTTCACCGGGCTGCCCAAATTAATTATTTTCTTCTAATCGAAAAAACCTCACCCAGGGTCGCGTAATTTGATCCTGCCAATCGTGCCACGGGTTTGTATTTTTCAAGATCGATTTTATGGTTGTCGAGCAAAACAGAATCTTTAATATGAAACATTACTACACGGCCAATCATAATTGTTGCGCCTCCGTTCTTGTGGTTTTCGAGCGAATAATGATGAACGAGTTCGCATTCAAGATTTACGACGCTTTCAAGCACCCGCATCGGTTTGATTTTTACCGACGGAGCCGGCGTCAGGCCAGCGTGTTTAAATTCATCAATTTCCGGCGGTAACGCTTCCGAGGTCAGGTTCATTTTTTCGACAATATCTTCAGTGACAAGATTTACGACAAATTGGTTCGTTTCCAATACGTTGTTGAGCGTGTCTTTGTTTTTGTCGCCTGTTCTCACGGTCGAGAACATTATGTGAGGCGGATCTTCGCCGACTGCGTTGAAAAACGAAAAAGGTGCGAGATTGTTGATGCCGTCGGGGCTTATTGACGAAATCCAGCCGATTGGCCTGGGGATTACGGTGCCGGTGAGCAGTTTATAAATGGCTGGTTGGTCCAGCTGGTTTGGATCGAGTTGCATGTTGTTAGTTGTTTTACAAATAAAGGATAATATTTGGTAAACGGTAACAATAAGCCGTATCAATGTGGACATGCTTTTTTTATTCGCTGCGTATG
>CAZLWZ010000393.1:0-1927 GCA_964563275.1 uncultured Flavobacterium sp. | reverse complement strand
GAGTGTGAATTTCTACCGATATCGCTCCGCGATCCTGTTGGAACTGATTTCGCAGAACTGCTTGATGCTTCGTCCTTGGCTGACTTCTCGATACTTCCTTTCGAAAGCTGACGCATCCCGAAGGTCACTCGAAGTGACGTCCGTAGCAATATTATTGGTTTCTAAGCCTTTTTTTTTACTGCTAGCATGGATTATTCTTCTTTTGCCTTGATGCAAAAAAAGCAAAAGATCAAGGCGCGCTTAAAATTTGCTGTCATTTCTAAAACCCTACAATATTTTCTACCACACTTTAATGGGAGATGAGTACTTTTTATACACTATTCAAAAACAGTATACACTTTTACACGTGACCCAAAAAAGCCACACCGGCACGAATCAACTGATATGCAAGGTCTAGTAAGATAAAGGCCTCCTGCCGTTTGCTATGGCACAGTAATTTCAATTACTGACATATCAAGTACATAAAAACTTTTAAATAATTAAAAATGAAAAAAGTTATCGTAGCAGGAGCATTGATTCTAGGAACAATGACTGTGTCAGCACAAACAGAACCACAAACAGCTAAAACAGCGGGAACCGAACAAACAACAAAAACCGAGACCGAAGTAAAATTGGCTGATGTACCAACAGCAATTACCGACGCCGTGAAAGCCGGATATCCCGGAGCAGTTATCAACAGCGTTACTGTCAACGAATCAAACGAATACAAACTTAATATTACAATGGATGGCAAGACCGGTGTAGTGTATTCAGATGCCAACGGCAAGTGGATTAAAAAAGACTAACATTTCCAACGTAAGAAGAGGCTGATTTTTCAGCCTCTTTTTTTTTCAAATGTGCAGCCAGTAACCTCAAAATCGCCTATTTTAGCGAAAAGCAATTTCGATGTACCGTATCTTATTGATTGAAGATGATATTTCATTTTGTCAGATGTTGGAAAAGTTCCTGACCCGGAGATCATTTTTTGTTGATACAGCCTTTTCAGCCACTGAAGCACGGTCAAAACTGAATAATGACAGGTATGATTTAATCCTTACCGATCTGCGGCTTCCCGACGATGATGGCCTTTCGCTTGTGATCCAGTTCAAATCTCTTTTTCCTGATATACCAGTAATCTTAATGACTGGTTATTCAGATATCGGAACTGCCGTAAAAGCAATGAAAAGCGGTGCAGTTGATTATATTTCAAAACCTTTTAACCCGGAAGAAGTCGTGGTGGTTCTCCAAAATGCGCTTGACGCGAAAGAGGCACCTCAATCAACAAAACCTTCAATTGCCAAACCTTCTGAAAGGAATAATTATCTCACCGGGATTTCACCGCAGGCGGTTAAACTCACAGAATACATCAACCTCGTCGCTCCCACCGATATGTCCGTTTTAATTATTGGCGAAAGTGGCACCGGAAAAGAAATCATTGCTAAAACGATACATGAAAAGAGCAACAGGAGCAGCCAAAAATTTATTGCCGTCGACTGTGGAACGATCCCCAAAGACCTGGCATCAAGTGAATTTTTTGGCCATACACGCGGGTCATTTACAGGCGCCGTAACCGATAAAATCGGGTACTTCGAAGCAGCGCATAAGGGAACCCTTTTTCTGGATGAAATTGGAAATCTTTCATACGAAAATCAGATACAATTGCTGCGGGCGCTGCAGGAACGGAAGATTAAGCCAGTGGGAAGCAATAAAGAAATAGTCGTTGATATTCGTGTTATCACGGCAACCAATGAAGATTTGCGCGATGCTGTGCGGAATGATGAATTTCGCGAGGACCTGTACCACCGTATCAATGAATTTTCGATCCAGTCACCATCTTTGAGGGAACGCAACGGAGATCTAATGTTGTTTGCGGAATTTTTTCTTGAAAAAGCAAATGATCAACTCAATAAAAGTATCATCGGTTTTTCTCCTGAAGTAATTTCAGCAT
>CAZLWZ010000392.1:0-1931 GCA_964563275.1 uncultured Flavobacterium sp. | reverse complement strand
GTTTGTGGCATACAGCCTTCATATGCGTCTACTACTAGTAAAACACCATCAACCATTTTCATGATACGCTCAACTTCGCCGCCGAAGTCAGCATGTCCCGGTGTATCTAGGATATTGATTTTTGCATCTTTATATTGAATCGCCGTGTTCTTCGCAAGAATCGTAATTCCGCGTTCTCTCTCGATATCGTTTGAGTCCATAGCGCGTTCATCGACGTGCTCGTTTGAACGGAAAGTTCCGGATTGTTGCAGCAGCTGATCCACTAATGTCGTTTTACCATGGTCAACGTGGGCAATAATTGCAATGTTTCGTAAATCGTTTCGTAAGTTAGTCATAATTTCACTCCAATATTCTTTTTTCATGCCTATAACTGTGCTAGTATAGCACATATGGGGAAAAAACCCTAAGATTTTATTTGAGCATTCACCAGCAGGAGGAAAATAAATGAAAAATGTAAAATGGATTTTCGTTCTATTATCTTTAGCAGCTTTACTCGCCATGGTTGGAATCGGTCTCGCAGTAGCGCTCGACAGTATCCCGCTGATTTTTGCGGCAATTGCTGTTCTTGGCTTCATTATGGTAATGGGCTTCAGAAAAAAACGTGAAATGATCCAGGCTGGGTTATTGTAAATCACCGCATCGGTAAGAATGTTTCCCGGCTTATTTTCTTTAAATGCAGAGTCTCGGATAGATCCGAACAAAAAGGATGCAAATGCGCATCCTTTTTTTGTTATTTAGACATGATGTATTTTTCTAGAATTTCTGAGTGAATCGAAGGGTTTGCCGCTAAAAACCGATCCTGTTCCAGCAGATTCGCAGGATCCCCTTTGAAATTGGTGGCTATAGCCCCCACTTCACGAGCAATGACCATGCCTCCGGCGATATCCCAGGGCGACAGCCTCATAGACAGGTAAGCGTCTATGCGACCGCTCGCTAAATAAGCGAGTTCAAGAGCTGCCGAACCATAAGAACGGATGCCGCGGACGTCCTGGATAAGCTGCAATGTGCCGCTGTGATCAAAATACTTGTTTGGCACAGCCCAGGTGGCATTCATCGCGATGATCGACTCCCCGATCACCGTATCCGACAAGTCAGCCAGCCTTTCATCATTATAGTATGCGCCCCCGCCGAGCACACCGTGATACAGATCATCGTTGACGACATCATAGATATACCCAAGCTTGCCGACGCCTTCATCGTATATGCCCAGCGAGATGGCAAAATTCCTTTTCTGATGAACAAAATTCATCGTACCATCGATCGGATCAAGGATCCATATGACTCCTTTTTGATCCCGTATATCGTCTCCAAACCCTTCTTCACCGAAAATTCTGTGACCCGGAAAATCACGGTTGATGCGGGAAATGAAGAATTGCTCAATTTCCTTATCTATATTGGTTACAAGATCATTGACATCTGCTTTTGATTCGATTGAAATATCCGAAAGGAATGAATTGCGGATTTTATGTCCTGCTTCTTTAATGATCGATTTGATGTATCTGTCCATTTCATGCAAATCCATAAAAAAATGCCTCCTCTGTTTCCATCATTATAACGTCAAAAGGCACTTGCTGTCATACGCCAGCAAGTGCCTTTAAATTTTCAAGTCGTTAAAGCGCATGAAGTGCCTCCAGTTCTGCGTGAATTTCACGCAACCGTTTTTTGCTGCTGATGATTTCATCATCAACTTTTCGTTGCATGGCATCAAAGAGGGAAGCAAGCTCATAATCTAATTCCAGCTTCAATACATGGATATATTCTTTTTCGACGTCGGCTTTGCGGATTATTTGGATCATCTGTTTCATCTTTAGCACCCCTTCCCTTTTTAATTCCAATAATTCCGAATGTTATTGTAGTTACAGAACTTTACCCCATTGGTGCGATGCAGAAACGTCTTTCTATAAATTTTTGATGAAGTCCTGTAAAATAGT
>CAZLWZ010000391.1:0-1932 GCA_964563275.1 uncultured Flavobacterium sp. | reverse complement strand
CCTTCGTTCCAAAGTGAAAACGCATTTTGCTGCCCGTATCGTTCCAGCGTAGCGGTGAAAGGCTCGTAGTAATACTGCCGGAAATCATTATCTTTTATCTTCTCAAAATCGGGATTGGCGACAATAGTCACCGGAGTAAAAACAGCTGGCCTGCCGGTTTGGTCTTTAAAACTCCTTAGTGTATTATATAATTCACTCAAATCTTCAGCCGTAGCCAAAGTGTCGTTGAGGTTGTAGCGGCGCGAATCTTCGGTAAAAGGAATTCCTGCCGACTCAAGTTTGCGATAAGTATCTAACGATGGCATTCGGATGCTCCCCCAATCGTCCGACTCTATAACTACAATTCTCCGTTTGGTACTCCACCCCGGGATGTTGCTTACATTTTTGATCAACGTACTTTTTAAACTCATTCGAATAATTTTTTCACTTTTGCCCCTCCATGGATTGCAATAGTCCCTCAATAATTAAATCTTCTGTATAAACGCTCTCCTCATGCCATTCAAGCGACGCATCCCAATAACCTGGACATTTGCGGTACGGCTGGGGTACAAATCCAAAACTGATTTCAACAACAAGCGGATTATTCCCGGAATCAAAAATGAAATCATAAGCAACGCATTGTGACAGTAACTTCTTATTTACTTCGAAAGCTATTTGTATGCATCTGATATCAAACTCACTCCTGTCATATTTGAAATTGCCGCTGCCCGATGCGCGGAAATCGTTCTCCCTGACCATTCGTTTTAAACCGATCGCTTTGCCATTAATTAAAATAATACGGATATCGGAGTCATTACGCGGCATAAAATCCTGAACATAAAAATACCCTTGCTGCCGTCCGATCCTTTTCGAAAATTCGGGTTCCATAAAAAGCCTTATGATTCCCTTGGAGACATCTTTCAGATCGGTTTTTTTATTGCGGTACATACGCCATCGCTCCTTAAGGTTCGGCCATGCATCATATTGCTTGAATCCTTTTCCGAACGCAGTATCGATAAGGCTTAGCGCAGCGCGACGGTCTCTGATCAACTGAACATTGGCCGACCCTGCGCCTCCCCGAAGTTTGAACACCTTTGGAAACTCGGTCGTTGCTGCCCAATCCAGTGCCGATTTCTTATCGAAAAATACATGAGAAGGCACAAGAGGCGCACCAATAGCCTCCAGAAGATACTTCTGCGCAACCTTGTCGTCAAAGTGCCATGCGGTCCTGAAATCGGGAAATACGGTAAAGCCGCTATGCTCCAGCGCAAATAAAATTTGTTGTGCTACAAGCAGGTCCCTGACGTTCGCCTGATGAAAATGCCACAATAGCGCGGAACAGTCTTGTAATTGCGAAATGATATCATTATCATAACAATTCACTATTTTATAAGGAATGTCTTTGAGCTGACAGTATTCTATCCAGCGGGGATGAAAACCACCGGTACTTTTATGTATGGCTAATTTCATCGTTTGAAGATATTATACTGGCTATAAAAAGGATCTGGCCCGTCATTTTTTATTAATTCTCCTAATTGATCAGAAGTCATAAATTCCACCTCGGGCCATCGCTTTGTAATCAAATGCAATAGTCGATCGAGCTTATCAAGATTCGATTTTCTGTTTGCCGGATTGATATACCCAATGTAGTTTAAACGATGAGATGATATTATTGCAGGACGTCCAAATTTAAAAGCTGTTGCTACTTGCAGCAAACAGTGGTCAACATCATGAACCGATTTCGTTAGGGTCGGTTCAAAAATACAGTTCCGTACAAGATAATACTGATAGTTGCTGTTCATATCTCCAGTAAAGTGTCTTACCTTCTTTTGTCCGGCTTCGCATGATGGAAGAATCTGAAATTTAGCGGATTGCAAATATTCTATACCCGCTGCTGCAAGCGTGGCTTCATGCCGTGCGCTCCAAACATAATTTGGGGCTATAAAAGACTTT
>CAZLWZ010000390.1:0-1949 GCA_964563275.1 uncultured Flavobacterium sp. | reverse complement strand
CCGTAAGGCCATCACCCCACAAACCAAAGCTATTGTTCCGGTGCATCTTTTTGGTCAGGCGGCCAATATGGACGCGATTATGGAACTTGCTCGCAAGCATAACCTGTTTGTAATTGAAGACAATGCGCAGGCAATCGGCGCCAATTATAAATCGGTCGATGGCAAGCAGAAAGCAGGTACGATTGGCCACGTTGCTTCGACGTCGTTTTTTCCGTCGAAAAATCTTGGATGTTACGGCGATGGCGGTGCTATTTTTACTAACGATGACGAACTGGCACACAAAATCCGCGGTATCGTGAACCACGGAATGTACGTTCGGTATCACCACGATGTCGTGGGTGTGAACTCCCGTCTCGACAGCATTCAGGCGGCGGTTTTAAATGTTAAATTGCCTAAACTCGATGATTATAACAAAGCGAGGCAAGAAGCTGCACGCAAATATTCGGAGCAATTGCAGCATCCGAAAATCATTACTCCGGTTACTACCGGCGACAGCGACAGCCATGTTTTTCACCAATACACGATTCGTATTATCGATGCCGACCGCGATGCGCTGATGCAGCATCTTTTGGATAAAAATATTCCGTGTGCGATTTATTACCCGATTCCGCTTCATTCGCAAAAAGCGTATGCCGATTCGCGGTATAACGAAACCGATTTCCCGGTGACAAACCAATTGGTCAAAGAGGTGCTTTCGTTGCCAATGCACACCGAACTCGACGACGAGCAAATCACATATATTACCAGCAGTATTCTCGAATTTTTAAAATAATCAGGAGCTTTTTCCCGCTTTCCGCTACACCCGAGCGTAGCGAACGGACCGAAGGTAATCTTTTTGCTTGCTTCGCTGCACAAAAAGGATTTCCGCTTTAATTGGGGCTAAGGCATCCGAACTAAAATATTAGCCATGAAAATAGTAGTCACCGGCGGATTGGGTTTCATCGGTTCGCACACAGTAGTCGAACTCCAGCAGGAAGGTTTTGAGGTGGTCATCATCGATAACCTTTCAAATTCATCTATTGAAGTTTTAGACGGAATCACAGCAATCACCGGCCTAAAGCCGATCTTTGAGAATATCGATTTACGCGAAAAGTCGGCGGTAAGTCAATTTTTTAAAAATCATTCCGATGTTTCAGGGATTATCCATTTTGCAGCCTCAAAAGCTGTCGGCGAAAGTGTTGAAAACCCGTTGCTGTATTACGAAAACAATATCAACAGCCTTGTTTATGTTTTGCAGGAACTGCAGCAAATACCCGACGCGAATTTTATTTTCAGTTCGTCATGCACCGTGTACGGACAGGCCAAAGACATGCCCATCACAGAAGACGCGCCGATTCAACCTGCGATGTCGCCCTATGGTAACACAAAACAAATAGGCGAGGAGATCATCACCGACGTCGCAACAGTTTCCAATCTGAATGCGATATTGTTGCGCTATTTCAATCCGGTGGGCGCGCATGAATCGGCCGAGATTGGTGAATTGCCAATTGGCGTGCCTCAAAATCTCGTGCCTTTTATTACGCAAACAGCCATTGGATTACGAAAGGAACTTTCAGTTTTTGGAGACGACTACCCAACGCGCGACGGAACCTGCATCCGCGATTATATTCATGTGGTTGATCTTGCCAAAGCGCACGTAATTGCATTGCAACGATTAATAAACAGGAAAAACATTGAGAAAGTTGAGATTTTCAATGTTGGTACGGGAACAGGAAGCACCGTACTTGAAGTCATAAAATCGTTCGAAAAGGTCAGCGGTAAAAAACTTCCCTACAAAATCGTCGATAGACGAGCCGGTGATGTTGTCGAAGCATACGCCAACACCGATAAAGCAAATAAGGTCCTGGGCTGGAAATCAGAATTGACGCTCGATGACGCGATGGAGAGCGCATGGAAATGGGAGGAGAAGATTAGGGGTTAGTTTAGTTTTCAGTTTTCAGTTTTCAGTC
>CAZLWZ010000389.1:0-1955 GCA_964563275.1 uncultured Flavobacterium sp. | reverse complement strand
AAAAAATTTTAAATTTGCACCAACAACTAACTACATGAAATACACAACACGACAAAAAGCAATCTTACTACTCTCAGACGGGACAATTTTCTACGGTAAATCCATCGGCATCGAAGGAACCGTGTTTGGCGAAGTCTGCTTCAACACCGGAATGACAGGATATCAGGAAATTTTTACCGATCCGTCCTATTTCGGCCAGATCATGGTCGCGACGAACGCGCACATCGGTAATTACGGCGTGAATGAAGTTGACGTCGAAGCTGATAAAATTATGATCAGCGGACTCGTATGCAAAAATTTTAGTTTTAATCATTCGCGTGCGAACGCGGCAAGCCTGGAGGAGTTTTTTGAAAGGCAAAATCTGGTGTGCATTTCCGATGTCGATACCAGAGCGTTGGTAGGTTATATTCGCGACAATGGCGCAATGAACGCAGTTATCTCCACTGACGGTAAATCGGTTGATGAATTGCGCAGTTTGCTTAAATCGGCTCCCGATATGAAAGGCCTTGAACTGGCTTCAAAAGTATCTACCACCGAACCATATTACATCGGCGAAGAAACCGCGACGTACCGCATCGCCGCGCTGGACCTCGGAATTAAAAAGAACATCCTGCGCAACCTTGCCAAACGCGACTGCTACATAAAAGTGTTTCCATACGACACAAGCTACGAGGAAATGAAAGCGTTCAATCCGCACGGATTCTTCCTGTCTAACGGTCCCGGAGATCCCGAACCGCTTTTGGTCGCGCAGGAAGCCGCAAAAAAAATGCTCGAACACAATGATCCGGTTTTTGGTATCTGCCTGGGCCACCAGATTCTGGCGCTGGCAAATGGCATCCCGACATACAAGATGTTCAACGGACACCGCGGCATTAATCATCCGGTGAAAAATATTTTAACGGGTGAAGGCGAGATCACTTCTCAAAACCACGGCTTCGCAGTCAAAAAATCGGACCTCGAGAAAAACCCCGATTTTGAAATCACACATCTGCACATCAACGACGAAACGGTAGCCGGAATGCGGATGAAAAGCAAAAACGCATTTTCAGTGCAATATCATCCAGAGGCGAGCCCGGGTCCGCATGACTCGAGCTATCTGTTTGATCAGTTCATCGCGAATATAAAGCAAGGCAGCGCAAGCTAAACACAGAGGATCCCGCAACTTTGGGCTTATATAAAACCAAAAAACCTGTAGCAGTACAGGTTTTTATATTTTCCACGTTTAGCAACTTGATGTTAGTGGTCAATCCGCTTAAACTGACCTGTATTGCTGAATTCGAGTTCTATACCATTTCCAAGTTCTACTTCAATGTCGCGCTCGCGGCTGATCTTGATAATTTTTTCATTGCTGTAATTCGTGTTGACATAATTGCTGATCTCTTTTAGTATGAACGCGTTGGGCACTGCCTGGGTTTTTGCATCAATTTCGCGCCATTCACCTTTTTGATCAAATTCCACTTCAGTGCCATCCGTGAGAACAACTTCATAAGTTTTCTTTGTAAAGTCCTGATCAACCTCGGCGCGTACTACGGCATTATCCGCAAAGTTTTTTGAAAGAAAGGTCTGTGCGCCTACCGGCAATTCCGCTACTGTAATTTCTTTGTCTTGAGCACTGACGTTTAGTGCCGCTACAACTGTCAAAGAGCATAAAAATTTTTGAATGTTTTTCATCATTATATTATTTAGAATAGTAAAGTTAAAGAAATACAATGTCGCAGAATAGCTATTTAGCAGTATATTATCATCAGCAATTGTCATAAAGAATGCAATAATTGTTAAATTTATAAGTTTCCTGTAGTAATTTAAAACTTACATTCATGGTGCGGTATTGTATCTTGCTCATCATATTTATATCGGCACCGCCATTATCCGCGCAACAAAAGAAGCTGAAGCAGTACACGAACGCCGATCTGCACAGTTTCAAGATCGATACTTACAAATATGATCTTTGGTGG
>CAZLWZ010000388.1:0-1960 GCA_964563275.1 uncultured Flavobacterium sp. | reverse complement strand
CATACACATCGCCATGAGGTTCATGGTATTTAAATACCGCGTGAATGGCAGTTTTGCAGGAATGAACCGCAACACCGTCATTCTTGCCGGCTTTAATCGCGTAAAATAAATCGGCTTTCTCGTGCTTCACAATCGATTCGAGATCGCTGACATCGTCATAGGCGATTGCTTTGAAGCGTTTCCGGAAATGCGTAATGGCATCCTGAAGGTTATTTTTGTTGTGACGTTGATATACTATAACCGATTCGTTTCCCAGCAGTTTTTCGTTAAAATGCGCATAATTATAAACCGCGTTTGAAGTTCCGCGGTATGACAACTGGTTTTCGTGGAAAATAATCTTCATCGGTGTCTTGTTTTAATTATCGCAAATATAAGTCGTTTATAACACCTGCCGGTTGGATTTGATAAATGTGCAATAAACTATCTTTGCAGAAATTTGTTTTAAATGAACGACGAAATCCACAAAGCCTACGAAGTGATCCAAAACGGTGGCATCATCCTATACCCTACCGACACCGTTTGGGGAATCGGTTGCGATGCTACAAATGCTGATGCGGTTGCCAAGATCTACGCGCTTAAAAAACGGTCGGAAACACAAAGCATGATCGTTTTGATGAACGGCGAAAAGATGATCTACAATGTCTTTAAGGAAATTCCGGAAACGGCGTGGCAAATAATGGATCTGTCTGATAAACCTACGACGTTAATACTCGACAATCCACGCAACGTTGCGCCAAATCTTATCAGCGCAGATAAATCCCTGGGAATGCGGCTTGTCAAAGAACCTTTTTGCTTTAAGTTGATGGAACGGATGAAAAAACCGCTGGTATCGACTTCGGCAAATATCTCAGGTGAGCCAACGCCGATGTCTTTCAAAGAAATCAGCCCCGAGATTATAAAAGGTGTCGACTATGTCGTAAATTTGCACCGCGATAAAGTTGGAGCTAAGCCTTCGACAATTATTAAGCTGACGAATGATGCGCAGGTTACAATAATACGTAAGTGAAGATCAAATTCTACCGCAGATTCGCAGATTAGAAAACGAAAAGTCGCACAGAAATTTTGAAGAGAACTGAACTGTGGGTCAGCTAACAAACGTTTAGTAAATAAATCAAAAGTGGAAGAATACCTGCATAAAGACGAATCTTATAAAATCATCGGCTGCCTGTTCGAAGTGCATAAACAATTAGGCAAGGGATTTTCCGAAATCGTATATAAAGATGCTCTGGAGTATGAATTTACGTCTTTAGGAATTCCGTATGAGCGTGAGAAGGAATACAGCATGCAATACAAAAAAGTAATTTTGCCACATAAATTTTATGCCGATTTCGTTGTTTATAACTCGATTATCCTTGAAGTAAAAACAGTTGAATGTTTTAGCAACAAGCACTATAATCAATGTTTAAACTATCTAAAAATCTCGGGGAATAAGTTAGCGCTTCTAGCAAATTTTAATGCTTTGACATTAGAATATAAGAGAATAGTTATGTCAAAGAAATAGTAAGAAATATTACAAAAATCTGCGCATCTGCGGTAAAAAAACATGTACAAACAAGCATTAGGAAACCCTATTTTCAGTGTCATTACGGAAGCGTCTGAAGCGTTGAATACTGACTGCTACGTCATCGGTGGTTTTGTTCGTGACTTTTTCTTAAAAAGAGATTTCAAAAAAGACATCGACATCGTCGCTATCGGAAGCGGAATCGAACTGGCACAAAAAGTCTCCGAATTATTACCCAAAAAACCCAAAGTCCAGGTTTTTAAAAACTACGGCACTGCAATGCTGCGCTTCGAAGAAATCGAAATTGAATTCGTGGGCGCGCGCAAAGAATCATATCAATCCGATAGCCGCAATCCGGTTGTTGAAAACGGAACGCTTGCAGACGATCAAAACCGGCGCGATTTTACGATCAACGCGATGGCGATTTCATTAAATGAAAACACTTTTGGCGATTTACTG
>CAZLWZ010000387.1:0-1962 GCA_964563275.1 uncultured Flavobacterium sp. | reverse complement strand
GACGGAAAGTGAATACATTTTTAAAGGCACGGACTGCAAGTCCGCGCTATCTGGTGTTTAGATTTATATAAAGGGAATAATCTTTTATTCGAAAGTTGTACGGATTGCAAGTCCGCGCCATCGTTTGCGTCGTTCTCGTATTGATGTGACATGTCCGTGCGATCTTGATCACTCGAAGTGACGACAAGCTAATGACGTTTTAAAAGACACGGACGTTTCGGTGGCAAAACTAGTTAGTTAAAATGACTATCTTTGTTGCCGATGGATAAACTGACTTTATACAAAAAATCTTTAACACGCACCATTCTGGTGTGTCTGATAGTATTTTCATTTACCCCCTGTAAAGTCAAAGATGTTTTATTCGATGTATTTGACATTGATTTTGCCAAATCATATAATGTTTCGAGATCGGCTTCGCAAAGCGGAACCTGCAGTTATGCCGTGTATAATCATCAGAAAGTCGTCAGCCAAGGTAAAATCAGGGTACAAAGTAATTTCATTGATTCAGCGCAAAAATTTCTGCCATCGGTCCCGGAACAGGCGAACTATTCAGTCTCGTCGGACTTCTTTTCGGGCACCAGTCCCCCAATGTATATTTTATATAAACGTCTAAAGATCGCGCTGATATAACCTACTACTTCTCTGGTTATAGCAATTTTTACGTTTAATAAAATATCATTTCATGAAAAATAATCTTTTTACAGATTCCGCCAACGCAGCGGGACTGTTAACCCTGTCCCTGCGATGGGTGATCGGCTGGACCTACTTTTCTGCTTTTTGGCGACGTTTAATCATCGACAATAAACTAATTCCTGAAGAAGCCGGCTACATAGGCGAAAAGTTCAATCATTTCCTTCCAAACGCTTTGGGTATAAAACCTGTCATCGAGTATTTAGTTTCAAATCCCGATGCGTTGCATACGGCAATGGTAACCTTTACCATAGTCGAAGCAATTGTCGGGCTGTTTTTGATTTTAGGGCTGTTTACGCGATTGATGAGTATCGGAGTAATTTCGCTTGCCCTGGGCATACTGCTGGGATCGGGCTGGCTAGGTACTACCTGCCTCGACGAATGGCAAATTGGAGTTCTGGGAATTGCGGGCGGCTTTACACTTCTGCTCACAGGTAGCAGTCACTATTCAGTCGACAATTATCTTCAGACAAAACTTCAGCTGAGTAATAAAAAATGGTTTCCATACCTGGCCTCCGGAACGATACGCCTGCGAAAATCGGTGGTTTTGGGTATTTCCGTACTTATAATCGGACTTACTTTATATACTAATCAATATTTCCATGGCGGCGTTTACGGTCCGCTTCATAATAAATCGGTAAAGCCAAAAGTTGAAATTTCGAATATTCGAGTTGCAGGATCAGAACTGCGTTTCGAATTATTCAGAGTTGAAGGCGCCGATGTTTATGGCTCATTTCTGATCGGAATACAAATCCTGGATGAAAATAAAAATGTCGTTAAGGAATTGGGTCAACAGCAGCTCGCGCAATTCCCGGTTGATCGAATATTAAACCACTATGTAGCGAAAATCAAACCTGGAAAACATAGCTTGATTCTGCCACTCGGCGCCAAAGCTGATATCATAATCGATCTTGAAGGTGCCGAAATAAGAGAAAATTATACAATGAAACTTATCGACATCAGCGGAATAGAGTGGCTTGCGAAACTGAAATGATTCTGAAGTAGAGAAAGTCCATAAAAAAGCGGGCCTCGCCCGCTTTTAACCACAGATTCACAGATTTTATTTTTTTTGGGATTGTTATTTCCGGTTTAAGCTACGATTATTACGGGATCTAATTGTGTAATAGTAAAGTGCACACTATCTAGTAACAGTTAACTGCTGGTAGCTGACAGCTATATTACCGCAGATGCGCAGATTTAGGGAGAGATATGAGGGTACGGAGAACGTTATTTTTAGGAGAAGCGCTTTAAACCACAGATTCACAGATTTTA
>CAZLWZ010000386.1:0-1974 GCA_964563275.1 uncultured Flavobacterium sp. | reverse complement strand
ATATCATTCGGTGTCAAAGCCGGAGCATCATTCTTCGACGCGAATTTCAACGGTTTCCAATACACTGATACGCCGCCAGATCCGGCATTTGCAAATAACATCAGCCGTGTGTTTCCAAATGTAGGTGTGGGCACATTTTTATTCGGTGAAAATTATTACGTTGGCTTATCGGCACCAAATCTGCTTCGTACAAAACATCTCGAACGCCAGGATGCGATTGCGACAATTGGCGTTGAAGAAATCCATTACTTTTTGACCGGAGGTTATGTGTTCGATTTCAATCCCGATTTTAAACTCAAACCGGCGTTTATGGCCAAAGCTGTCGCGGGCGCACCCATGGCTTTTGATATAACTGCCAACGCACTAATGGATAACTTTTTTGAGCTCGGCGCCGGATATCGCGTCGGTGATGCCGTAAGCGGACTTGTGGCATTCAATGTTTCGCCTGGATTAAGAATAGGATACTCATACGATTATACATTATCAAATTTGGGCCAGTTCAACAACGGTACCCACGAGATATTCTTATTGTTCGACCTGAACCTGGCAAGTTTCGCATCGAAAGGTTATGATAAATCCCCAAGATTCTTCTAATGCAAAAGATAATGAAATACAACCTTTACCTACTGCTGATGCTTTGCAGCGCTGTTGCCTTTGGCCAAAAGCCAAACGTGAAGCAGGCCGATCTGCTCTTTGCGAAAAGGTCGTATGTAAAGGCGGCCGAGATGTATGAACAGTTAAAGCCCACAAAGCAGATCCTGCAAAATCTTGGCGACAGTTATTATTTTAATTCAAAGATGCACGATGCGGCGCGATCATACGGACTCCTGTTTTTTACGCACAAGGATTCAACTGATCCGGAATACTATTTTAAATATTCGCATGCGTTGCTTGGTATCGATAATATTACGCGTGCCGATTCGGTGATGGCACTATATACCAAATTCCCCGTCGATACACGTTCATTTATCACCAACCTGATTACGAACGTGCCTTACAATTATCGCATTCAGCTAATGGCTAAAAATACGACCAACGGTGATTTCGGGCTTTCGTTCTATGGTGATAAAGTAGCTTTCGCATCGTATCGGAACGCAAAGAATCCTATATACAAATGGAATGAAAAACCGTATCTGGATTTGTTTAGCGCTAATGTTACAGCCGACGGTTTATTGACTGATATTGTTCCTTTTCCGGAATCCATCAACACGAAAACCCACGAAAGTTCTGCGACATTCAGTCCCGACGGACTTACGATGTATTTCAACCGGACAGGGGATAAGCAGGTTGAGGTCGGCGATGAAAAGTTTGCTTCCGTACGCATGATGCGGGCAGAATTCATCGACGGTGAATGGACGAATGTCATTGAACTGCCGTTCAGCAGTGAGACCTATTCGACGGTTCATCCCGCATTGTCGAAAGATGGCAAAAAGCTGTATTTCTCGAGCGATATGCCGGGAAGCATAGGATCATTTGATATTTATGTTGTGGATGTTAACGATGACGGAACATTCGGAACGCCGCAGAACCTGGGAAGTACGATCAATACCATTCATCGCGAGCAATTTCCGCATATTTCTGATGATGGTACTCTCCTGTATTTTTCATCAGACGGGCATCAGGGGATGGGCAATCTCGACATTTTCCAAAGCCGGTCATACGACGGTGTTTTTGCCAAGCCGATGAATCTGGGCCACACGATCAATAGCAGCATGGACGATTTCGGCTATGTGGTGGACGAAAAACGAAACAAAGGATATTTGTCGTCTAACCGGCTGGGTTCAGACAATCTTTATAGTTTCAACCGGACTGAAAACGAAGAACGCTATATTGTTGAAGGTGATGTAAAAGACAAAAATACTAAGGAGCCGCTCCCCGGAACAACCGTTTCTTTATATGACGAAGATGATAAGCTTGTTGGCCGCATGGTCGTGGGGGTAAATGCTGACTATGTTTTTAATACGCAGCCAAACA
>CAZLWZ010000385.1:0-1975 GCA_964563275.1 uncultured Flavobacterium sp. | reverse complement strand
CCAATCTGCCTCTTGGAATTCACACCAATATCGGCGATAGCGGCAATAAACTGTCGGGCGGCCAGAAGCAACGTCTTAGCATCGCAAGGGCCGTGCTGAAAAATCCGCCTATTATGATTCTGGATGAGGCAACATCGGCACTCGACACCGAAAGCGAACGACTTGTGCAGGATGCTTTGGAAAACATGATGCAGCACCGGACATCGGTCGTGATCGCTCACCGACTCTCTACGATCCAGAACGCCGATGTAATCGTGGTGATGCAAAAAGGCGAAATCGTCGAACAGGGAACACATGAGGAACTGTTAGCGCGCGAAGGTGTGTATAAAAAACTGGTCATGATGCAGTCATTCGATTAAAAACCGGAACGCCGAAGATCTAAAGTAGCTATGTATGTAAACGACAAAAATATCAGGCTTCCCGAAGATCCCAACACCGTTGTCTGGAAATACCTCGACCTGTCAAAGTTTGTCGATCTTTTGCTGTATCGCCAGATGTTCCTTTCGCGTGCTGATAGATTCGAAGATCAGTTTGAAGGTACCTTCAGCGAACCGACATTTGAAGAAATACGAAAAATATCAAACAACGATCCCGCCTTTTTTGACCGGTACAAGAAGCACAGGGAGCGGGTAGTTATCAGCAGCTGGCATACCAATGAGTGTGAGTCATTTGCCATGTGGCAGATTTTTACCCAAAATAATGAAGGCCTCGCAATCCAGTCGACATTGGGCCGGATTCAAAAAGCACTTGAGGTCGATACCACCTATAAACAGTATATTGGCGAGGTAAATTATATCGATTATAAAAAAGATTTTATTCCTTTTGAAGATGATTTCTTTCCTTTTCTGTTTAAGCGGAAAAGTTTTCAATACGAGCGCGAGGTACGGATCATCACCGATTTAAGCCACGTTAAGCTGAAAATGGACCACGGTTTAAAGATTCCGGTGGATATAAATCGGCTGATCGAACGGATTTACATTCATCCTAAATCGGAACTTTGGTATAAGAACCTGGTGATCGATTTAGTACACCGTTTGGGCTTTGATTTTAAGATCGAAAAATCGGATCTCGAAAGTGACATATTGATCTGATATGATGAAACTTACCATCTTAACTTTATCGTATTAAAAATTTTTGTACGTTTAAAATCTTAAACTTTTTAAGATGGAAGACATACAGATCCAGGCATGCAAGAATTGTAACAGCATTATCCAGGGAAATTATTGTGCTCAATGCGGCCAGAAAGCACGTACGGCTAAAATTGATATTCATTACCTCCAGGATGAGGCGAAGTACACTTTCTTTCATATCAACAGCGGCTTTTTTTACACGCTGAAACAGCTGTTCACAAGACCGGGCCACATGATACGGGAATACATCGAAGGCCGGCGCGTTAAGCATTATAAACCACTATTATTGCTGTTTGTGCTGGCAGGTGTGTACGGGTTTTTGTTGCATTACATCGATTTACCGGCACTGATGCGTTATTCCGTTCCCGAGGGCAGCGACCAGGTCGATATGACTCCCATGCTTCGATGGATGACTTCGCATTATTCACTGGTCGAAATAATACTCCTGCCATTTGTCGCCTTTACTTCATGGCTTGCATTCCGGAAATGGGGTTACAATTATATAGAGCATATTATCCTGAACGCATATTCGGCCGCGCTGCGGCTCGCGGTTTCGATATTGGTTTTTCCATTGATGCTGGTTACCGAAAACATGATGGTGTACAGTATGCTTTCCGGGATACTTTCAGCCGTGGTTTATTTATTGACCGGCTGGACTTATGTGCAGTTTTTTTCCGACCGGCCTATGGGCGCCACAATCCTGCGTGTTCTTATAATGGCTGCGCTGTTTATGATAATAGCAATTATTATTACTATCATCGGATTTGTAATTTACTTCAGCAGCTAATTAGACGGGATGGTACTCTACCGCCTGCCAGGAACCGTTCGATAAATCCAGATAAAAG
>CAZLWZ010000384.1:0-1997 GCA_964563275.1 uncultured Flavobacterium sp. | reverse complement strand
AGTCAGCATTGGTCGGCCCTGCCGTGTGCCAATGCCCCGGCAACAGTCGTCGTTGACCCTCGAATAATTGTAAATTCAGTAAGAAGGAGACAATAAATGGTAAAAATTTGTCGTGCCGGCAAACCGGAATGACATTAAATCGAAATGACAATCGTATAAGTTTACTGTCGCATTGTATAAGCGATTCACAAATTTGAATGCTAATTTTATGCTCCACGAATTTTTTAATAGAAATATTATGACACAGAATAAGAACTATGCACTCATCACCGGTGCAACCGACGGAATAGGTTACGAGCTCGCAAAATTATTTGCGAAAGATCATTATAACCTTATTATTGTAGCGCGCGACAAGGCCGAGCTAGAGCAAAAGGCAGACGAATTCCGGCAGCACGGAATTGATGTCATCACCATCGCTAAAGATCTTTTTAAACGCGAGCAAACCCTGGAAGTGTGCGAAGAAATTAAAAGCCGTGGCGTACAGGTCGATGTGCTTGTGAACAATGCGGGCCAGGGCGCGTACGGACTCTTCAAAGACAATGAGCTGGATCGCGAACTCGATATAATCGAACTTAACATTGCCGCTACCGTTATCCTAACCAAACATTTCGTGCGCGAAATGGTGGGCCGAAACAATGGCCGTATCCTGAACCTCGCGTCAATCGCCAGTACGGCTCCGGGTCCGTGGCAGGCGGTCTATCATGGCACAAAAGCTTTTATATTATCGTTCTCAGAAGGACTGCGATCAGAATTAAAAGACACCGACGTTACAGTAACCGCACTTCTGCCGGGTGCCACCGACACCGACTTTTTCAACAAAGCCGACATGAACGAGAGTAAGATCGTCCAGGATAAGGATTCACTTTCCGATCCCGCTGATGTTGCAAAAGATGGTTATGATGCATTGATGTCGGGTAAAGATAAAATCGTCTCTGGTTTGAAAAATAAAATGATGGTGGGCATGAGCCATGTGACACCCGATCCGGCGCTGGCAGAGCAGATGAAAAACATGCAGGAACCCGATAGTAAAAATAAAAAAGAGGATTAAGCTTTAATAGCATCCACGATAATCAGTTGCGCCTTTACCTGTTAATGTTTAACTTTACAAAAACTGAAGATGAATAAAGGTGGACCTATTATTTTTATCGAAGACGACATTGATGATCAGCAAGTGCTGGAAATTGTGTTTAAGGAGCTGAATTACAAGAATGAAGTTATCTTTTTTTCGGACGGGCAGCAGGCATTGGAGTACCTAACCTCCACAACTATAGAACCTTTTATAATTTTTTCGGATATCAACATGCCTAAGCTAAGCGGAATGGAATTACGGGAAATGGTGCACCAGAACGAGGATTTACGGCTTAAATCGATACCGTATCTTTTCTTTTCCACCAGCGCGGAGCAAAAACATGTTGTCGACGCGTACTCCAAATCCATTCAGGGATTTTTTGTTAAACCATCGACTTTTGAAGAACTCAAAGAGATGGTGAGCAGTATAGTCGGATATTGGACAAAATGCGTGTCGCCAAATTACATAAAATAAAGACAGTTGTATTTACTTGCTTTTGAACTCTCTGCACAAATCAACTTTTAGACTACCTTATATAGTTTGATTTTAGCAGTAATTATTTATTATTTCTGTGATGAATTCCCCAAAACGCTATTCGCCGCACACAAACGCGTTTCACGACTATTGGGAAAATGAAGACGGCCGCGACATGCTCAAAAGCCTTTCAGAAGCTCCTCCGATTGCCAAAGCTGATGAGTACCTGCCGTTGCTTTTTGGTACCGATGAACTCGCCGACAAGGTTATAAATGATCTGTTTCGCGAAAAGCCATTTCCTGAAGCGCTGCAGCAGGTCACCGGTTTCGTCTCAGGGCTGGAATCACTCGATGAAGCGCCGGCGAGCGTTCAGGCGCTGGCCACCCAAATGCACAAGAAACCGGACTGGCTCGATCCGTCGACCACCGCGCGCGAGATCGCCGCACTGCCCGCG
>CAZLWZ010000383.1:0-2001 GCA_964563275.1 uncultured Flavobacterium sp. | reverse complement strand
AACGCAAAAACAATTCATCGCCGCCTGCGACCGATTTATTTTTATAGAAGTACTCGACGGCGCGTTAAACAATAAAAAATCGCCCAAAACAAGCGATACTGAACAAAAAGCGACCGTAAAAGCGACACAAAAAGCGGCTGAAAAGGCAACCCGGAAAGTGCTGCATAAAATAGACGATCAGACCATCGAACTTATTGAATCGACAATTGAGGATATTGGGGATGACGACGGATGGGCATTCCTTGGCGATGTGGGCAATTTGATTGTTAGAAAGAAACCCGAATTCGACCCCAGAAGTTATGGGTTCACCAAGCTGACTCCGATGCTGAAGTCCTTGACCGATATTCTAGAGATCGATGAGCGTGAATCGGATAAGAAGAACGTAAAACACGTATTTGTGCGACTTCGCTACTAAACAAGAAAGATGGTGCAAACTTGGCGGAAAATTCTGTAACGGTTCGCGCCGCAGATTTTTTCATATTTGTTAAAAATAAACAATTATGAAAACTATAACCACAATTCTAGGCGCAGCGCTATTAACAAGCCTTACTGCCTGCAACCAGTCGCAAAATAGCGGAGGTCAGACTACACCTGAAGGAACCACCGTTACCAACAGAGTTAACTCGGATATGGAACAACACAGATCTCCGTCAGGAGTTGACAGCACCGTAAGCCCGGGCAGCAATGCATACGATTTAAATACCGATAACTCCGGTGCGACAGGTATTGACGATAATATGCGGAACCAGGACGATACCCATGGTCGATCTACTTTGTCCGGCGACAACGGAAGCGGTAATAGCGGCAGCCGGTAGGTACTGTTAAAATATCAGTACCCATTGCGTAAATGCAAATAATGCACCTTTTCTCTGTATTTTACCATAAGAATCTAAGTTTTAACTCATATTCTGTATCTATAGCGTCAGACATGGCCAAGGCCATTAAATTCTCCGAGATGGCACAGAAGGAGACACAAAAAATTTTTCTGACCGATGATGATGCTGATGACCGCGTAATCTTCTGTGATGCTGTCCGTGAGCTAAAAATTGACAGTGATCTTCAAATGTTTTCGGACGGCATAGCACTGGTAGAATACCTGCACCGGGCAAAGGATCTTCAAAATTTTGTTTCTTTAAATTTTAACATGCCTAGAAAACAGGTATTGACCGTTTGTCAGGAAATCCGGTCAAGCAAAAATTTTCCAATATGCCCATTGCCACCTACTCCACATCTGCTTCACCACGAGACATTAAGGAGAGCTATAAAAAAGGCGCGACCTTGTATATTCAAAGTGCTGATCTGCGAGGTTCTGCATAATAAATGGCACATCGGCCGGAATATTTTGAACAGAGAGGCCTTCCTTCTGGGAAGCTAATGATTAAAAAAAAATTATATGCCAAAAGACGGTAATATTCTTCTTGTTGAGGACGACGATGACGACCGACTCCTTTTTGAAACAATTACTAATGAGCTCGGTCTTGAAAATAAAATCCTGTGCTTCAGCAATACCGGTGATGCTTTTAATTTTCTCTGCAGTCCGCATGAGCCCTTATTTCTCATTTTCTGCGATATTAATCTACCCGGAAAAAACGGTCTTGAATTCAAAAAGCGAATAGATGAAAATCCGTTCCTGCGCAAAAAAAGCATCCCATTTATATTTTACTCGACCAATGCCTCTCAAGAAGACGTCAACAGTGCGTACACACAACTGAATGTACAAGGATTTTTCTTGAAAGGGTATAATTATGGCCATATGAAAGATCTGCTGCGAACAATATTTGATTATTGGATTTCGTGTCAGCATCCTAACATGCAGTAAACTCTAACACTTTAAGCGAGATGAGTTTATAATTTTGAGGCATTTGGTACCAGTCAAGTCGGTTTCAAAAATTTATTATAAACCAATCATCGGTCGCGGGTGCTCGTCCAGTACATGCTGTCCCAACCTGTTCCAACTGCGGAGATTTGTTTTGACTGACTTCCCGCGATGAAAAAATCAAA
>CAZLWZ010000382.1:0-2005 GCA_964563275.1 uncultured Flavobacterium sp. | reverse complement strand
ATTTAAACCGCAAACAAATTTCCAGGATCTTAAGTAGCTTTATATGGGGAGTATATAGGGAGTATATAGTAATGGAGGTTGTAGATTATCACATTAAGCTGCGAACCCTTCGGCTATGCTGTAGATGTTGATTGCAAAAACGAAGTGGCGAGAACAGGGATTTTCCGTTTTTCATAACAGAAATTCTTTAGGACCACAGATCTTGCAGCCATTTTTTAAGATCGTGCTGCGGCAACGACTGCTCCCATTCCTGAAAAAACAGCCTGCCCGTTCATTGTAATAAAATTTATTTTAAATTGGCATCAACAATCCCGTAACAAAAAGATTATCAGCAAGTCACCGTCTAATATTTCGGAAATCATGAAAAAACTTTACCTCATTCTATTAGTGCTTCCCATGTTGGGTGTTGCACAATCGGTTCAAATCCTCGATGCGAAAGATGGAGCGTCGATCCCGTTCGCAAATATCCGTATCAACAATTTGGAAAGCCTGATTTCTAACGCTGAAGGATATTTTTACATCCCGACAAACATCGATGACGATGCCTCGGTGGTTATCAGTTATATAGGTTATGTCGAAGTGCAGACAACAACCGGTAAAATAAGGAGCCAAAATAACGTAATTAGAATGTCTCCGGGCGTTTTTACTCTTGATACGGTCGATGTTTCGAATGTAAAGCCCGATGCCTACAAAATAATGGCCGAAGTCAAAAACCGCTTGGCTGTAAATTATAAAACCGATCCGACGGCGACCAAAAACACTATTTTCTACCGAAAAACGACAGGATTTAGCCCTACCAAGCTTGATATCGAAGTCGATAAATCGACTGGATTTTCAAAAAAGCAATTAGCCGATGTCAACCGTGAATTGACAGGATTTACCAATTCGCTGATATCGCATCCGCCAAAAGGGTACACCGATGTTTTATGCAATTATTATACGGCTGTAAAGCAAAAGGAAAACAAACCTTTATTTCACCAGAAGCTCGAAGTGGTCAAGGCTGCAAAATTATTTGACGAGAACCGCTCAACTTCCCTTGATGAACTGCAGAGGAAAGGCATGCACATTTTGCTGCAGCAAGTCGACACCAGCAAATACTACAGAATAAAAAGCGGCCTGTTTGGATCCCGCGATACAATCTCGCTTCGCAAGGATTTCCAGAAAAAAGGACAAAAGAAACCGAGTGAAATAGTAAACACCCGCTCCACCTTAGCGGCATTCATCCAATTGAACAAGCCCGGAAATTCCAAGTTCGATTTTATCACAAATCCTGAAATTTACAATTATTCCTATGAAGGCGCACTGTACTCGAGCAGTAATGAGTTTATATATGTATTGAACTTCAAACCCAAAAAAAGCAAGGCAAAATACGCCGGCAAAGTATATGTGTCGGAGACCGATTACGCAATCGTGCGAACCGATTTCTCCCTCGCAAAAGGAAAATCTCTTGGAGGGGTCAACCTGAAATTGCTTTTGGGGGTCAAGGCATCGGAAAACGTGAGCAACGGAACCTTGATTTTCAAACCTGGCGAAAGTGGCGCTTATTACCTGCAGTTTGCATCAATAGAAGAAGGCCAGTATATGTACATCAACCGACCGCTTAAGTTCATAGAATTGGCTGACGGCGAAAAAGATGTCGTTGCATTCGACCTCAAATTTGAACTAAATATGAACAGCAAAATGGAATTCCTGAATATCTCGCGCAGTGCTATTTCTGCCGAGGCATTTGACAGTCAGAAGGAAAACGAATTTGCATACGTTGCATTAAAGCAATATAATCCGGACCTATGGAAAGACTATGGCGTGATTGCACCTGTCGAAGAAATGAAGCAATTTAAAATCGCAGAATAATAAATCAATCTTATGAAAACAAAAATCATGTTTGTCGTTTGCCTTTTGTTCGGGCTGGTATTCATTAACGCCGGACTAAACAAATTCCTGAACTACATGCCCGTCCCCGACGATATGCCGGAAAGCATGGCCGTGCTGATGAAATCTTTTACAA
>CAZLWZ010000381.1:0-2017 GCA_964563275.1 uncultured Flavobacterium sp. | reverse complement strand
TAACGTGATACAGATGAGTATGGAGAATCCGTGGCATTTATACCTGATGGCCGTTTTGTATATTCTCGCCGGACTAAATCATTTCCGGAAGCCTAAGATGTACATCCGGATCATACCGCCGATTTTCCCGAGGCCTTCGCTTCTGAATGGCATCGTCGGCATTTTCGAAATAATACTGGGCCTCCTGTTGTTGTTGCCGCTTACCAGAATCGCCGCCGCGTATGGTATTATAGCACTATTGATAGCCATTTTTCCGGCAAATGTTTTTATGCTTGCCGATAAAAAAGCTGGTTTTGGTGTACCAAAATTGATTCTCTGGCTGCGCCTTCCGCTACAACTCGTCTTAATCTATTGGGCGTACAGCTATACCTGATTTATTCTTACTTTTGAATTTTACCTGATATGGAAACGATGATCGAGTACTTCACGAACATTCCATCGCTGCACCGCGGACTCATACTTGCGGGAGGAATTGCGCTTTTTTGGATTCTGGAAAGCATACAGCCGCTGTTTTCGTTCAAATATCGAAAGTGGCACCACGCAGGCATCAACATATTTTTTACAATTACAACAATAGTCGTCAACTTTGCGATGGCCTTCATATTACTCATGACCGCACAATGGACGGTGGACAACCAATTCGGATTGCTCCAATGGCTTTCGCCGATGAACATCTGGCTGTTTACAATCCTTGGGTTGCTGCTACTGGACCTGATTGGAGCTTATGTCGCTCACTACGTCCAGCACCGTACAAAATGGATGTGGCGGTTCCATCTGATTCATCATACCGATACATGGATCGACACAACCTCGGCGAACCGTCATCATCCCGGCGAAAGCATAATACGGTTTATCTTTACGGCATTGGCTGTCGTAATCATTGGCGCGCCTATGTGGCTCGTGTTCCTTTACCAGTCATTGTCGGTAGTGTTTTCGCAGTTCAATCACGCCAACATTTCACTACCGCCAAAAATCGATCGTGCATTGAGTTGGTTTATCGTCTCACCAGATATGCACAAAGTCCACCATCATTATATGCTTCCTTACACCGATACCAACTACGGGAATATTTTTTCTGTCTGGGACCGGATTTTTGGCACCTTCTCGATATTGCAGCGGCACGAAATCGTGTATGGCGTCGATACGCACATGGAGCCACAACAGCACAACAACCTTAAAAACCTGCTCACAATTCCATTTCAGAAGCCGAATCGGCATCAGCAAAAAAATTAACCATAAAATATTTCCGGCTCCTGTAAAGTAATTCATTTTTTTATTAATATTGACGAAGGTTTTAACATATCTATAACATTCGGATTTACGTTTAAAATGAAGAAGAGCAGACGCATTGATTTGAATTGGGAGCAGTCGGAACGACTCGTAACGCTTGCGCTCGAAGAAAGAAATCCTTTCGAAATCATTAAAAAAGAGTTTTCACTGGCAGAAAAAGAAGTGCTGGAGATAATGAAAAAGCGACTAACAGCCGATAAATACGAGCTGTGGAAGAAAAAAGCAATGGCGGGCAAGCCCAAGCCCAAGCCACCAAAAATCGATGATTTCGACGAAGATCTCGACGGAAAATATTACATTAAAAATAAAATGGACTAAATTAGGCTCCTGTTTAAGGAGCTTTTTTATTTTAAACCTATGAAAAGATTATTTCTGATATTTTTTTTCGCGCTTTCGGGTTATGCACAATCAACAACCGAAATTAAAATCAACGACCTGATCGAAGGAAACCTGTACAAGCCGGAAGCCCCGTCCTCGAACCTTGTAATTCTGATCGCCGGTTCAGGGCCAACCAACCGCAGCGGAAACCAAATCGGTGTACACAACAACTCGCTAAAATACCTCGCAGAAGGTTTGGCAAATGAAGGCATAGCTGTGTTTAGTTTTGACAAGCGGGTTGTCGCGCTGCTGAAACAGGGAATCAACCCCGAGAAGGAATTGCGTTTTTCGCATCAGATAGATGATGTACGCGATATTATTAAATATTTCCGAAATAAAAACGATTATA
>CAZLWZ010000380.1:0-2025 GCA_964563275.1 uncultured Flavobacterium sp. | reverse complement strand
TCAAAGAAGCCGGGGTTCCCGACGGCGTAATCAATGTGGTTTACGGCGATTCGGCGATGATCAGCCAAACAATTTTTGACAGCCGCGATTTCGCAGGGACGCACTTCACCGGATCGACCACCGTATTCAACAATATTTGGAAAGAAATCGGAACCCGGATTTCTCATTATAAAACATACCCTCGCATCGTGGGTGAAACCGGTGGAAAAGATTTTATCCTCGCGCACCCAAGCGCTAACGTGCGCCAGGTAGTCACCGGAATCATCCGCGGCGCTTTTGAATATCAGGGACAAAAATGTTCTGCCGCTTCGAGAGCTTACATTCCAAAGAGTATGTGGGCGGAAGTTAAAGAGGAATTGATCAAAGACGCTAAAACCATGAAAATGGGGTCGCCGGAAGATTTTGGTAATTTCATCACTGCAGTAATCAATGAGAGCTCGTTTGACAAATTGGCCAGCTATATCGATCAGGCTAAGAAAGATTCGGATGCCGAGATAATCATCGGCGGGAACTATGACAAATCTAAAGGATATTTTATCGAACCCACCGTAATCGTTTCAACCAATCCTAAATACGAGACCATCTGCACCGAATTGTTCGGGCCCGTGATCAGCATTTACGTATATGAAGACGTAGACTGGAAGGAAACTTTAAAACTCGTTGATGGCACTTCCGAATATGCATTGACGGGAGCAATCTTCAGCCAGGATCGCTACGCAATTGCCGAGGCCACAAAAGCGCTTGAAAATGCGGCCGGAAATTTCTATATCAACGACAAACCAACCGGTGCTGTTGTAGGAATGCAGCCATTTGGCGGTGCGCGTGCATCGGGAACAAACGACAAAGCGGGATCGGCACTGAACTTACTCCGTTGGGTTTCGCCACGAACCATCAAAGAAACGTTTGTTACTGCGGTGGATTACAGATATCCGTTTTTAGGAGAATAAATTAAAACTTATAAGCCCGGAATAAATTTCGGGCTTTTTTATACAAACACGTACCGGTTGCATTTAAGGTTTAAACTTCAACGGCACATGAACCACTTTCTTGGTTGCAAAAAATTCATCAGCAAAAAACTCTGAAATATTATATTGGGTAGCATTCGGGAAATCTTTTAGCTCATCGGTTAAATCCCCGCCTTTTAAATATAGAATGCCATTCTTTAGTTCGTGTTTGTGCTGCTTCTTGATTTTATTTTTTATCCACGAATGAAAATCGGACATATTCGTAACAGCGCGGCTTACGATAAAATCAAATTCACCTTTGACGTTCCCAGCACGCATCTGCTCGGCTTTGACGTTTTCCAGTCCCAGAGCTTCAGCGACAGCTTTGACAACGGTGATTTTCTTTAAAATAACATCGATCAGATAGAACCGCGTCTCAGGAAAAAGGATCGCCAGCGGAATGCCGGGAAAACCGCCACCCGTCCCAACATCAAGCACCGAACCGCCTTTGAACGGCATCACTTTTGCAATAGCAAGAGAATGTAGGACATGTTTCGTATATAAAGCATCGATGTCTTTACGGGAAATTACATTGATCTTAGCATTCCACTCCTGATACAATTCCCCCAGCATTTCAAAGCGTTGTCGCTGAATATCAGATAAATCAGGAAATTGTTTCAGTATCTCTTCCATATCATAATTTTTTGCAAAAGTACGCATTGCCGCTGAAAATTTTTAGCAACTTGCATCTTTAAACTAGATTAATATTTACCTTTGAACTCAATATTTAAGCCCTTTCGCCAACCTATGAATACCAATATCCCTACTTTCTCCAAGCAAGACAGCCTGAAATTTTTCAGAACCTTGAACAGCCGCGTAAACGCTTATTTTAAAGATAATAACCTGAAGCGAACCGGCAACTGGAAAATCCATTTGAAAACCATTATACTTTTTTCGCTTTTTCTGACGCCATACTTCCTGATATTAACACTTGATTTGTCACTATGGCTGCATCTATTGTTAAGCATAGTTATCGGAATCGGGATGGCCGGTATCGGAATGAACGTAATGCACGATGGCA
>CAZLWZ010000379.1:0-2039 GCA_964563275.1 uncultured Flavobacterium sp. | reverse complement strand
ATCCTCGCCGGTCGGGATACATTCGTGCTGATGCCAACCGGTGGAGGTAAGTCGATATGTTTTCAGGTGCCGGCGCTAATGAAAGACGGGATCTGCATTGTTATTTCGCCACTCGTCGCACTAATAAAGGACCAGGTAGCCAACCTGCAAGAACGAAATATCAAAGCAATTGCGTTAACCGGCGGGATTCCTCAGCATGAAATATCGGATCTGCTTGATAACTGCGCGTTTGGCAACTATAAGTTTCTATATCTTTCACCCGAGCGCCTGCAATCCGACTGGATCGTCGACCGACTGAAAACTTTACCGGTAAATCTTATCGCGATCGATGAAGCACATTGTGTTTCGCAATGGGGACATGATTTTAGACCGGCTTATCTGAAAATAGCATCGTTAAAACGTTACTTTCCAAAGGTTCCGTTTGTCGCACTTACCGCCTCGGCAACCGTAAAGGTCCGCGAAAAAATCATCAGCGATATTGCCCTGCAGGATGCGGTAGTATTTCAAAAATCGTTCGCACGTCCAAATATTGCCTATATGGTATATAACGTCGAGGATAAACTGTATATGGCGATGCAAATTCTGAAAAAGAATCGGCAGTCGTCAATTATATATGTGCGCAACCGAAAGTCGTGTGTTCAAATCTCGGCGCAGCTATGTGTCGCGGGAATAAGTGCTGCATTTTATCATGGAGGACTGACGCCGAAAGAAAAAGACAAAGCTATGAACCAATGGATGAGCGGCACCGCACAGGTAATGGTTGCCACCAACGCATTTGGTATGGGAATCGATAAAGCCGATGTCGGGACGGTGATACATTTGCAACTTCCGGAAAATCTGGAGAACTACTATCAGGAAGCAGGTCGCGCAGGACGAGACGGAACGAAGTCGTATGCTGTTGTTTTAACAAGTGCCTCCGATGCACTCACCGCCGAAAATCAGTTTCTGGCAGTTTTACCCGATAAAGATTTTCTGAAAAAGGTGTTTGTCAAATTGTGCAATTACTTCCAGATCGCGTATGGTGAAGGCATTGATGAGCGGTTTTCTTTCAACCTGAACCATTTTTGTCTGCTATACGACTTTGCTGTAATGAAAACGTTCAACGCGCTTCAGTTCCTCGACAATCAAGGCGTGATTTCGCTGTCGCAGGAATTCTCACAGAGCGCCACGGTAAGGTTTATTGTTCCATCAAAAGAAGTGGTGCGCTACATTAGTCTGAATCCGGGGCATGCCGAAATCGTCTTGACCATTTTGCGTAGCTACCCCGGAATTTACGAGACCACAGCATCACTGAACCTGCCCCTGATTGCCAAAAAATCAGGTAAGAACGAAGACGAAATATCATCTGTCTTAGTAAAACTGCAACAGCAGGAACTGATAGAGTATCATGCTAAAAATAACGATGCGACGATAGTTTTTAATGAAATACGCGAAGATGACCGCACGATAAACCGCGTGGCGAAATACCTGGAACAACAAAACAGACTTAAAGCTGGCCGACTGCAGTCGGTTTTGAGTTACATTCGCGACGAATCAACCTGCAAAAGCAAACTCATTCTGCAATATTTTGGCGAGCAGCAGGCGTCGGACTGTGGTATTTGCTCGAACTGCATCCGCAGGAAAAACCGCAAATCCGATGTCGATAATCTCGCCGCCCGAATCGTATCGCTGCTTGATAACGATCCTCAAAGTTCAAGGGCGCTGGCTGCAAATGTAAGTGCGCCGTCTGAAGAAGTCCTTGCAACGCTTCAGCTTTTGCTCGACCGGGGAACAATAATACTGACTTCAAATAACCTATTTAAACTAAAATGACAAATCTCAGAATCGTCTTTATGGGCACGCCGGAGTTTGCCGTAGGTATTCTCGACCATATAATTTCAAATGATTATAATGTAGTGGGCGTTGTAACTGCCGCCGATAAGCCGGCAGGCCGTGGAAAACAAATTAAACAATCGGCGGTAAAAGAATACGCACTTAACAAAGGATTAAGGCTTATGCAGCCAACCAGTTTAAAAGATCCCGGCTTTCTATCGGAACTC
>CAZLWZ010000378.1:0-2044 GCA_964563275.1 uncultured Flavobacterium sp. | reverse complement strand
TATGACCCCAGTAATTTCTATTCGCAGTAAAATTGGTAATCAAGAATGTTATCAATGACAATCCGAAGGTCACGGTAAGGTTACCGGTAGCATTTACACCCAATGGCGTAAGGCCTATCAAGTTCAAAAATAATATGAAGAAAAATACGGTAAGCAAAAAGCCCATGTACCTTCTGTAATGTTTAGCGCCAATGTTCGGGATCGCGATTTCATCTCTGATGTATATTACAACAGGCTCAAAAATACGGGCAAAACCTGTGGCAATACCGCCGTTCTTTTTATATGATTTGGCCAGCCCCAGGAAAAGGAAAAACATCAGTAAGGCAGTAAACAACATCGAAACCACCGTTTTGGTAATCGAAAAATTCACAGGACGGACGTTCGATGGAAAACCATCTTCTCCCATGGTAATCGTACCGTTTTCATCAGTTCGATAAATCTTACCATCGTCATGATTCAACGCATAAAATTTACCGTTCGATTCCACTACAGATTCTCCATGGTGAAATTTCGCCGACGAAAAATAATGCATTCCTTCGTCCCATAAAATTACCGGAAGTGGAAAACCTACATGGGTTCCGCTTTTCGAATCCGAAAATAAGGTAAAGTCATGTGAATCAAGAACGTGGTGTTTAATAAACGATTTTATGTTAGACCTGACATCAGTCGATTCAGCATGATCCCCGTGTGATGAAGCCACATGAGTAGAATCTGCAGGTTGATTGGAAAAAGCCACGAGCGGAAGGCAAAAAACCAATGCCGCTACGATATTTTTAAATGAACTTTTTGAAATCGCCATACCTTAATAAAATATATAAGTTTTTACGGTTCTGAAATTGGGTGCAAAGGTACATTATTTATTAATAATCAAACTGCTTGAAAAAGAATTTTTTTGGCGAATTATTTCCGCCAGGGACGATTTACTGAATAATGTTTAATTTAAGGTGCGGTTCGGCAGTTTCTGTTGCGGATTAACGCAGTGGCTACCGTTTGTTAAGCAACCTTACGGTAACAAATGTCTCTATCAGCAGCAACGAAAAGAAGGCAATGATAAGGTCGAATTTTGAGAGCCCGGTGTTGTCCGGCGGCAGAAGCGGTTTTAGAACGAGATACGCTATTATCATTTTAATGCAGGTCAGCAACATAAAAGCATATCCTACATTGTCAAGATTTCTGTTCCTGACGAAGATTAAACACGAGATGATTAATACACTCGCAATCGCTAACACACCGTAAACCTTAGCCAATTCTTCGAGAATGTCGGCACGGTCGAGAAAGTAATGCGTCAGCGAATGGATACTAAAAACCACAACGGCCATTGCCACGGTTTGCAAAATTGGCCAGACCTGGAAGCTCTTCATCATCAGGATTCGTTTAAGTCTTTTAATTGCCGGTTAATATTATAGAAGGCAATGGCTACACCCACGACCGTCAGGATTTTGACGTACACATTGTGAGGGTTGGGATAGGTCTCATCCAGCCATTTTCCTCCAAACGCGAACGCAAATACAATGACACCCATCTGTATGGGGATGTTGATCAGCGCAAGCCATTTATTCTGCTTCTTCCGGTTGTCTTCGCTCATGGGGTGGCAGGTTTTTGATCTGTGGTTTCATGACGCAGGAGGCACTGAATTCGGCGCCCGGTTCCACCGACAATTTACCGCAGACAACTTCGCCATAGATGTGAGCCTTCGATTTTACGTTCAGGATTTCCAGCACCTGAATCTTACCTTCAAAAGTACCTTCTATATCGGCATTTCGGCATACGATATCTCCGGTGACGGAACCCGCGGGTCCTATTACGATTTTCCCATTCGACTGGAAATTTCCGTCCAGAACGCCGTCCAGCCTGAAATCAGCCTGTGAGCTGATGTCGCCCCGGATGATGGTTCCCTCAACGATACGGTTTGTTTTGCCGAGGAGGTCGGTGTAAGATTTCTTAGGGCTTTTGTCGAACATACTAACGTTTTTTAATTTCCTGCGTCGGCTGCATTGGCTTTGCGGGTTGCTGACGAGAAGGCTGAGCCGGAGTACTGCCCGGT
>CAZLWZ010000377.1:0-2045 GCA_964563275.1 uncultured Flavobacterium sp. | reverse complement strand
GTGCTTTGCACCCTACACCAAAATAAAAAAGCTCTAACTTTGCCCACCAAAACACCGCCATGTATAAACTTCTGATCCGCCCAATCCTTTTCTGCTTCGATCCCGAAAAAGTGCATCATTTTACGTTTGCCGCAATTAGGTTCCTGTGCGCGATCCCCGGAGTATCAGCTATATTTCGTTCGATGTATGAAATCCGCGACTCAAGACTGGAAACGGAGGTCTTCGGTATGAAATTTAAAAACCGCGTCGGACTCG
The DNA here is from genome assembly GCA_964563275.1 of uncultured Flavobacterium sp. GTDB lineage: Bacteria > Bacteroidota > Bacteroidia > Flavobacteriales > Flavobacteriaceae > Flavobacterium. The sequence goes on along the minus strand of CAZLWZ010000377.1, from coordinate 1,790 downwards.
CAGCCGGATTCGACAAAGACGCGAAACTGTTTAATGAACTTACTAATTTCGGATTCGGATTTATTGAAATTGGCACGCTTACGCCAAAGCCGCAGGAAGGAAATCCGAAAAGGAGGTTGTTTCGGTTAAAAGAAGATGCTGCTATTATCAACCGAATGGGCTTTAATAACGGAGGCGTATCCGAAGCGGCCAAACGTCTCCGAAAGAACAGCGGTGTATTAATAGGCGGCAACATCGGAAAAAATAAAGTGACAGCCAACGAAGATGCTGCGTCAGATTATCTTATCGGCTTCGATACTTTATACGAGGTCGTTGATTATTTTGTAGTTAATGTAAGCTCGCCAAACACACCCAACCTACGTGAACTTCAGGAAAAAGAACCGCTTACAAGATTGCTGCAAACGCTGCAACAGCAAAACATCGACCGCAGTGAAGTAAATGGCAGGCTCAAACCAATCCTGCTCAAAATCGCACCCGATCTTACGAATGAACAGCTGCTGGATATAATCGATATCGTAAAACGGACGAACATCGCAGGTGTCATTGCGACCAACACAACGATTTCGCGTGAAGGTTTAAAGTCTGAAAATAAAAATGAAATGGGTGGATTGTCGGGAAAACCTCTTGCCAGCAGATCCACGGAAGTGATTCGGTTTTTGACGCAAAACAGCAATAACGCGTTTCCTGTAATTGGTGTTGGCGGAATCCATTCTGCCGATGACGCTTTGGAAAAGATAGAAGCCGGTGCGGCGCTGGTCCAATTATACACTGGTTTTATCTACGAAGGACCGGCATTGGTGAAGGAAATCAATACGCGGCTGCTTCAGAAAATCACGGGATAATATTGTGCAGCGCAAAACGGGTCAACAAGCCTGTTAATATGGCGATGCCAAAACTAACGAACGTGCCAATCAGGACATATTCGGTAAGTTTTCTGTCTTTTGATTGTGTTAAATCACCAAACCTGAAAATCGACTTTGCTGCAAGTAAAAAACCAATCGCGGTGAAGTGCCCGCCGACGATAAAACCAAATACGAACAGTCTTTCCAGAATCCCTATGTATTTTCCGGCATTTTGCAAATCCTCGCCGGTGTCGTTGTGGTTTGGTGTCCAGACCGAAATGAGGATTTTTATCAGAATTGAAGCTGGTGTAGATAAGAAAAGCACTGCAGTGGTCAGGATCCAGAATCGGTTGTCGAATTCGTATAGGGTAATATCCGTTTTGGTGTATAATAACGAGATAATTATAAGGACCAGCAAGTGCATTATCTGATCGGAAACAAACCATCCGCGTCGGGTTCTATCGTGCTGGAAACTGAGTTTTAGCAGGTCGATCAGGCCGTGGGTTATAGCAAGTCCAAGCGCATACCATCCGAAATCAACCCCGATGATCGCCCATGCCAGCAATCCGTGTAGAAGAACATGAAGATATAAATAAATGCTCCTGTGCTTTCTCTGCTCTTTATCGGCGACCCACGAATTCGGCTGCAACAGAAAGTCGCCGAGAAGGTGTGCCAATAGTAATTTAATGAATATAATCATGATAATTTTTTGATTTGTTGGCGATAATACTGATCGAAATCCATGATCAGGTCGAACTGTGAACGCGTGTGCCGCCTGCTGACAGCCGCCTGATTGATGCCAAGGCTGAGACCCATCTCTTCCTGAGGCATGTCGGGATTCTGCATCCGTGCAATTACATACCCGGCTGATTGTGGCAACCATCCGTCTGTAACCGACACGGCAAATCGAAGCATCAGGTTCATCTGTTGATTAAAATCAGAATTGCC
>CAZLWZ010000376.1:0-2052 GCA_964563275.1 uncultured Flavobacterium sp. | reverse complement strand
CGCAGAAACAGCTTTTGAATGATAAAATGAAATATTTTATCGTCGTCAATTACATAAACGTTGTTGAACTTAGTCATTAAAATAGATTTTAAAAACAGTACCCTTTCCTTCCTCACTTTCGATGGCGATCGATCCGCCCATCGATTCTATTTGATTCTTTGTTATGAATAGTCCTATTCCCCTTGCCGCCGGATTATCGTGGAAGGTCTTATACATTCCGAACAACCTTGAACCATATTTTTCAAGGTTAATACCTAGCCCATTATCCTTTATCTCAAGCACCTTGCCCGCATCCGATTGAGAAAAGGTATATGTAATTACCGGTGTTCTCTCCGGGCTGGAATATTTTATCGCGTTGGTTGTAAAGTTCAGCAGGATACTTTCAAGATAAGCAGGATTAAAAGCGACAGCGGCCGAATCAGGTATAAAATTGTTGATCGTTACGCTGTTGGCCGTGATATCTTCACGCAAAATGACAAGAACTTTCGTCAGGTATTCATTCAGATTCAGATTTTCTGATTTGTGCTCCAATGCAGTATGGATATTCACAAGCTCTTTCAGATGCTCGATCGTATCGCTAAGCGCATCTGATGTTGATAACAGATGTTTGAAAGTATCATTTCCGCCGAGCGATTCTTCGTCGCTCTCCATTATCTGCAGTAACGTGCTCAGGTTGCCCGAGTGTGACCTTAGGTTATGCGAAACGATATGCGCGAAATTCAGCAAACGGCTGTTCTGCTCGCTGATGATTTCCATCGTTTTCCGCAGTTGCTGCTCCCGCTCCTTCTCCTTAGTGATGTCGGTGTGGGTCCCGATGAGCCGTAACGGCCTGCCGTCAGGAGCCCGTTCAATCACTTTTCCACGGCTTAATATCCATTTACAGGTGCCGTCCATCGCAAACATCCGCTTTGCGTTTTGATAATACGGCGTCTCACCACGTAAATGCAGTTGCATCTCCTGCAGATAATCCTCTTTATCATCCGGATGAATACGGTCGTCCCATATAGCATGGCTGTCAATAATGTCAGAATCACCAAACTGCAGCATCTTCATCGACTGCGACGAATAAAAAACTTTATCCGTAACAAGGTCAAGATCCCATACTCCTTTTGTTGATGCTTCAAGCGCAAACTGGTATCGTTCTTCGGAAAGCCTTCGTACATTCTCCTGGGTCTTATCCTCTGTGATATCGACAATTCTTCCGTAGAAATTAACCTCGCCCTCAGCGCCGGCCTCAACACTCGCAAATCCACGCATCCAACGGCGGCCCTGTGGAAGGCGCACGCGAAACTCGTGCGACCATGACACAAGTTTGCTTCTGCAATGCTCAAGGGAAGAGAAAAATGCGGCGCGATCGTCAGGATCAACCTTGTTGGTGAGGACATTTATTGCATCGTCCTCTATCTCGTGTGATGAAAGGCCGAAGTGCGAGAAGGCCGATTTACTGATAAAAGGAAAGCTGTAGGTGCCGCAGGGGCTGATCTTCATCTGAAAGACAAAATCGGGGATATGAAACAGCAGTTTTTTGTAGAAACTGTTTTTCTCATCCAACGCGACAACATCGGGAAAATCGGTAAGCTTCATTAATAGTTGTGGTATTTAAATCTTCGCAATCTGAAGGCCTTACGAAAATTCTCGTAAAAATATACAAAAATCCCGATTAAGTACTATTTTCTCGGATGAAATGCATTTATTGTTTTAAACAGATGTTTCCGATCGAGGTGCACGTAGATTTCCGTAGTGGTAATCGACTCATGGCCAAGCATTAACTGTATTGACCTGAGATCGGCGCCATTTTGCAGAAGATGTGTTGCGAATGAGTGGCGGAATGTGTGCGGCCCGATTGTCTTGCCAAGTGAAATTTTTTGTGCCAACTGGCGGATGATCGTAAAAATCATGGCGCGCGTCAATTGTTTTCCGCGGCGATTCAGGAACAAGGTATCTTCAAAACCTTTCTGGACCGGGAGATGGCGGCGGATGGCTTCACGATACAGCCCAATGTATTTCTGCGCGACCATGCCAATCGGGACAAATCGTTGCTTGTCGCCTTTG
>CAZLWZ010000375.1:0-2063 GCA_964563275.1 uncultured Flavobacterium sp. | reverse complement strand
GCGTTGCCGTCGGCCAGGCTATCGGCTGCACGCGGTGCCTGCCTCTATCCTTAACGCAAAACTTTATTTATAGACAATAACTCTCAAAACCGAGATCTACAACTACCAACTGTCAACTGTAAACTGTCAACTGTCAACTGTAAACTGCCATCTACTCAAAAACCTCCTCAACTTCCCCATCAAAACTCGCAAACACCATCGTCGGATGCGAATCTTGATGATATATATTTCCTTTATTGTCGATAGCGATTGCTCCGGCAAATCCGTCGAAAGGTTTTAATTCCTCAAAGGTTTTGGCAAACGCCTGTTCTAATGACTGCCCATCTGTAACACGCGTTACGATTTTAGCGGCCACTGCGCCACTGACAATGTCTTCACCGACACCGGTCACGCTTACGCCGCAAACCGAGTTGGCGTAATTCCCTGCCACAGTAGCCGAGTCGGAAACGCGGCCTACCATTTCAAATCCTTTTCCTCCGGTCGACGTGGCAACGGCAATTTTTCCATCGCTATCAATGGCGACACATCCTACCGTTCCGGAACCATTCGATTTTAATTTTTCTTCATACTCAGCGCGACGCTGTGGCGTTTCGGTCGAAAAATTAGAAAATCCCGATTCTGCAGCAAAGGCATTGGCACCCTCGCCACCTAAAATTCTGTCATCGTACGAAATCAGCTTTTTTGCAACCAGCACCGGATTTTTGATATTTTGAATATTGATTACGCCGCTCATTTTCTGCGTTTCCCCATCCATGACAGCCGCGCTCATCCTGATTTTGCCATCGCTTTGGATCTGCGAACCTATACCTGCATTAAACAACGGATCATCTTCCAATAACGTCACTGTATATGCCACTGTTTCCAAGGCCGAATGACTCTTGAGATATTCAAAACCCGATTTTACGATTCGCAGAATTGCCTGCTGTTTTTCCTTTTTCGTTTGGTCATCAGTCGATGATTCACTAAAGAAACCGCCGTGAATTATAATTTTCATAATGTGATTTTTTAGTCGTCTGACAAGAACTCTAGCTTTTCAGCGTACTGCGACGATTGTATATACATTTTGTGGGTCTTCAAATCGAAGGTGTCAAATTTGCTCATCACGTGCGTCACCAGATGCGAGATTGAAATCGGCTGGCCCATTTCGACCTGCGTCAGATTGGTGTCCTTGATCTCGCGGCCATCGACGAGTATCACTAATCCCGATCCGATCGCTTCCATTTGCGTGTTGTGCCTGATCAGCAAGCCTGTATCTTCTCCAAGACCGATTCCCAATACCTTCGGATTTCCGACCACCGCCTGGAACAACCGCCCGATGCGGCCGCGTTGCACAAAGTGTGTGTCAATGATAACTCCGTCAATCAGCCCAAGACCGCTTGTAATTTTAACTTCACCCTTTAACAGTGCTTCGTGACTGCTGCCCTGGTAAATCATATTGTTAGACGCAGCTGCGGCACCTGCCGATGTTCCGGCATAGATAAAATCTTCATTGTGATATTTTTCCAGCAGCAAGTCATGAAACGGTGTACCGCCCAGAATAGAACTTAATCGTAACTGATCACCACCGGTGAAAATTACCACATCGGCATCACGCAGACGCTCCAGAATCGCTTTATCGCTCGCCATTTCACGCTTCTCCAGATGAAGCACGTCCACATTTTTGGCCCCGAGGTATGTCAGTGCCTTCACATATTCAGGTCCGATAACCCGTGGAATCTTCGAAGCAGTTGTAATAATTTCTATACGTGCGTGATCTTTACCGTTTGCCTCGTTTAAAATTCGTTTTAAAATACCTGTTTCGAAAAAGTTAAGATTGCTGGCCACGTTCTCGTCCATATCGCCTTCCGAAAAGCTGCCTTTATCTACTGCGCCGCCAATAATTATTAGTTTTCCTCTTATATTCTTCATTCCGTAAAAATAACCAAAAAGATAAAAACAGCAATTTTAGCGTCTGCTTTTTTGGTTTATTTTACCTTGCTGCAGACGCTATACCTATCTATAAAATTTCTATTTTATATGCAGAGTTACATAATTTTTTTTACCTACATTTCTGAATAATATTT
>CAZLWZ010000374.1:0-2069 GCA_964563275.1 uncultured Flavobacterium sp. | reverse complement strand
ATCAACGCACAAATTGTCGATATGATGGGCCGGGAAGTCCGCACTCATCAAAATATCGATCACCGTCTCGATGTATCGGATCTCGAAAATGGGGTTTATACGATTAACCTCGAGATTGACGAAAAGAACTTTACTGACAAATTCGTCAAAACGTTTTAGTTATTCCGAATATGCGATAGTGGTCAGCAGTGCGTTTTCCGACTGTCGTGAATCAAGTCGGGTATGTTGCACTACAATTGGAACGTTTGACTCGATTAACGATGCATAGTCGGTATCGCGCGGAATCGGTGCCGGAGTCTCCAGGTCGTTAAATCGCAGATGCTTTGTCCGCCGGGCACCTACTGTCACCCGATAAGGTCCTACGGGATCTTTGTCGGTGAAATATATTGTTATTTCAACGGTGGCGTCCTGGTCAGAAGTGTTTAATATACAGGCGGTTTCATGGCTGGTGAATTCAGGTTCCTTGCCGGTGCCATACGATGGAATATAACCTTCTGCTATAACCCATGTTTTTTTTCCTAATGCTTTCATGTACTTCATTTTTATCGGTTAAAAAATCTTCTTTCGACGGTGGAACCATCGGTACCCATAAGGTGAGAGTATAATATCGGATTCATGGAGGTTCGTTCTGTCGTACATTTCATTGCTGAAGATTTCCTGGATATCTTGAGCATTTTCAGCCTCGAAACTAAAGGTGACTTTTTGATTGGAAAAATTGTGAAACGAGTATGCATCTCCTTTATCTGATCTTGTCACCACTCCTAAAATGCGTTTGTCGCCCGTCTTTATAATTTCATAATTGCCCCAGCCGAATTCCGGAAAAGCACGTCGACAGGCAATAGCACGTGACATCCAGTTCAACAGACTTTGAGGATCTTTATACTGATCGTCAACATTGACTTTTTTATAACTGAATTCACCCTTTGTTACAGTACTTCTGAAAAGTTTGTTAGTCGGTGCATCGGAGAAACCGCCATTTTTGACATTTGCCCATTGCATTACCGTACGAACGCTCCGTCGACCCTCCAACGATAAATCTTCTCCCATTCCTATTTCCTGCCCATACCAGATTACTGGTGTGCCGGGAATTGTCAGAAGCAAACTGTAAGCTAATTCAAGTCTTGACCTACTGTTGCCAAGCATGGGCGCGAGCCGTCGTCGGATCCCGTCGCCGAACATAATCATGTTTTCGTCGGGAGCGAATGCCGCATGAACTTCGGCACGCTCCTGTTCAGATAGCTGGCCTAAATTCAGTTCATCGTGATTTCTTACGAAGATTGCCATCTGCTCCTTTTCCGAGAGTTCCGGGAGATTTTGAAGCGCATTGGCAAGAGGTGTGGCTTCATGACGTGCAAAGGCCAGAAACAGGTAATTGTTGACATAAAAATTGAAAAGCATGTGCATCTGGTCTTCATCCCCGAAGAAATCCTTGTAACGTTCCGGTGGCAAATCGACTTCGGCAATTAAAACTGCACCGCGTTTTTGTTCCGAAACGTATTCCCGGAAACGTCTGAAAATTTTGTGCGGATCTTCACCGAGTTTCTTAGCCGTACGTTCATTAAACATATGGGGAGCTGCATCAATTCTGAATCCGGATACGCCCAGGCTTAACCAGAAGTTCATGATTCTGAATATCTCATCCTGTACATCGGGATTGGCAATATTTAAGTCGGGTTGATGAGGAAAGAAGGTGTGAAAATAATAAGCCTTTGCCGTGCGGTCGTATTCCCAGTTTGAGCCATCTTCTCCTTCACTTGCAACGATGTTGCGGAAGTCATCGTCCGGTTTGCGCTCCGACCAGATGTAGTAATCCCTGTATTTTGATTTTCGGTCGGAGCGCGATTTTTGAAACCAATGATGCTCTGTTGAAGTATGATTTACCGGTAGGTCCAGAATAACTTTAATTCCTAGCTCCGTTGCTGCATCGATAAACTGAGCAAAGTGTCCGAGATCTCCCAGACGTGGATCTATGCTATAGTAGTCCTGAACGTCGTAACCGTTGTCCCTGTTGGGAGTATTGTAAATCGGCAGCAACCAAACGCAGTTTATGCCGAGTCGCGACAAATAAG
>CAZLWZ010000373.1:0-2085 GCA_964563275.1 uncultured Flavobacterium sp. | reverse complement strand
GAACTAATCACATACGGCGGGAATGGCGCGGTATTTCAAAATTGGGCGCAGTACCTGCTCACGATGAAATATCTGTCGGAAATGACCGACGAACAAACCCTCACGATTTATTCAGGCCACCCGATGGGGCTATTCCCGTCACATAAAGACGCACCGCGCGTAGTGGTGACCAACGGCATGATGATCCCAAATTATTCGAAGCAGGACGACTGGGAAAAATTTAACGCACTGGGCGTAACCCAATACGGTCAAATGACCGCCGGAAGTTACATGTACATTGGGCCGCAGGGCATCGTGCACGGAACGACAATTACCGTGCTAAACGCAGGCCGGAAAATATCAAAACAGGGTGAAGATCTGGCGGGCAAACTTTTCGTCACCTCAGGATTAGGCGGAATGAGCGGCGCACAGCCCAAGGCAGGGAACATTGCCGGATGCATCACAGTTTGTGCCGAGGTCAATGAAAAGGCAGTCCGCACGCGCCATTCGCAGGGATGGGTCGACGAAGTAATTTCGGATCTGGACCAACTGTGCGAGCGTGTAAAAAAAGCAAAAGCGGCAAAAGAAATCGTATCAATAGCATATCACGGAAATGTGGTCGATGTCTGGGAAAAATTCGATCGGGAAGATATATTTGTGGATTTGGGATCCGATCAGACATCGCTGCACAACCCATGGGCAGGGGGTTATTATCCCGTCGGGCAGTCGCTCAGCGAGTCAAACGACATGATGGCCAATCAACCCGATATGTTTAAGGACAAAGTCCGCCAAAGCCTTCGCCGCCACGCCGATGCTATAAACCGGCACACGGCCAAAGGGACGTACTTTTTCGATTATGGAAATGCTTTCTTGCTCGAGTGCTCGAGGGCAGGCGCCGATGTGTGGGCCGACAATAAAATCGATTTCAAATATCCGAGTTACGTGCAGGATATCCTCGGCCCGATGTGCTTCGACTACGGCTTCGGCCCGTTCCGATGGGTATGCGCATCGGGCGATCCAAACGACCTGATAAAAACCGATGCCATCGCGCAACAGGTGCTTGAAGAAATGGCCACATCGGCTCCGCCAGAAATCCGCCAGCAGATGCGCGACAACATCCAGTGGATCAAAGGTGCACAGCAAAACAAACTAGTTGTGGGTTCGCAGGCGCGGATCCTGTACGCCGATGCCGAAGGCCGCACAAAAATTGCCGAAGCTTTTAATAACGCCATCGCTGCCGGCGAGATCGGATACGTGGTCTTAGGACGCGATCACCATGATGTTTCAGGCACCGATTCACCTTATCGGGAGACTTCAAACATATACGACGGATCCAAATTTACAGCCGACATGGCCATACAAAACGTGATAGGCGACAGCTTTCGCGGCGCGACCTGGGTCAGCATCCACAACGGCGGTGGCGTAGGCTGGGGCGAGGTAATAAACGGTGGCTTCGGTATGGTTCTTGATGGCTCTCCCGAGGCTTCAAAGCGCCTGAACTCGATGCTTTTCTGGGATGTCAACAACGGGATCTCGCGAAGGAGCTGGGCACGGAACGACGAAGCCTTGTTCGCCATAAAAAGGGCAATGGCGTCTGAACCTTTACTAAAGGTCACGATCCCGAATCTGGTCGATGATAATATTCTGGAAAACCTGTAAAGCACATTGCCGGCAAAGGTTTTAATTTAGAGGTTCCCAGGCGCCAGAAACAAACAGAATAAATCTAATTTTAATAACTGCGCTATGAAAACACTTAAATTACTACCACTGCTGCTGCTTTTCCTGACGTCGTGTTCGTCTGTCAGGGTCGCGTCCGACTATGATAAGAATGTCGACTTTAACCAGTATCGAACTTTTGCTTTTTATAAAACCGGAATCGATAAAGTAGAAATCTCCGATCTGGACAAGAAACGAATCCTCAGGGCTATTGAAAACCAGATGACCGCAAAAGGCTTTACTCTTAGCGATACCCCGGATCTGCTTGTGAACATTTTTACTAAATCCCGTGAGCAGGTTAATATCAACCAATTCAACCATGGCTGGGGTTATGGCTGGGGCTGGGGCTGGAACCCGTATATGTGGGGTGGCCATGCTGCAGTATCACGA
>CAZLWZ010000372.1:0-2102 GCA_964563275.1 uncultured Flavobacterium sp. | reverse complement strand
AGTCGTAAAATTGGCTAAAAACTTCGACGCGCACGTTGACTGTCTTTATGTAAAAACAGCCAAGTCAGACGTTAAGGACGTTGTAATAGCAAATTGGAGGCAGAGCTTCGGATCATCCGATGTTACATTTCATATTATCGAAAGCAACGATGTCGAACAAGCAATCCTTGATTTTACTGAACTGCATCAGACCGACATGCTGGCGATGCTTCATTACAAGCGCGGCTTTCTCGAAAGCCTGTTTTCACGGAGCCTGACAAAAAAAATGGCTTTCCATATAAAAATTCCCCTGCTGGCGTTACACGAAGAAAATTAACAACATCTCTCTATGCCGATCCAAACCCAAAACCCGTTCAATAATCATGTGCTGAGAACATTCGACGAATTCCCGGATACGCTTGTTGAGCAAAAGATAAAAAAGTCACATCAGACATTTTTACAGTGGAAAACGACTACTTTTCAGCAGCGTGCCGAAATTCTCAAAAACGCTGCATCCATCCTCGAGCGCCGTAAATACGAGTTTGCGAAGCTGATCACGACCGAAATGGGCAAACTTATCGGTCAGAGCGAAAGTGAGATCGAAATGTGCGCCCGTGTTCTTCGCTACTATGCCGATCACAGTGAAGCTTTCCTGGACGATAAACCGTTTGATGTGCCGGAAGGTAAAGCGTTTGTCAGATATTCTCCCATAGGACCAATACTGGCCGTGATGCCGTGGAACTATCCATTTAACCAGGTTGCGCGCATTGCCGCACCCAATATCATGGCAGGTAACACTATTGTGGTCAAACACGCTTCGAACGTCCCGCAGTGTGCGCTCGCGATCGAGGAATTATTTGCAGAGGCCGGTGCACCCGATGGACTTTATACGAATATATTTTTGTCAGGTTCCAAAACTTCAAAGCTCGCAGCAAACAAATATATCGCAGCCGTTTCATTAACCGGAAGCGAAAATGCCGGCGCGAGCCTTGCCGCAGAAGCCGGAGCCAATATCAAGAAATCGGTGCTGGAGCTCGGTGGCAGCGATGCGTTTATTGTTCTTGATGACGCCGATCTCAATCTCGCGGTTGAAAAAGCATTTTCCGGCAGATTCGGAAATATGGGGCAGGCATGCACTTCATCGAAACGTCTTATCGTCCTTAAAAAAGTAGCAGATGACTTTCTTTCTCGTTTTCAAAAGCGGATCACCGATTTAAAAGTAGGCGACCCGATGGACAGGGAAACGCAAATTGGCCCGTTGAGCAGCGAAAGCGCCGTTCAGAAGATTGAAGAACAGGTAAATGAAACTCTCGCGGCAGGAGCAAAGGCAGTAGTTGGCGGCAAGCGCATCCAACGCGAAGGAGCTTTTTTCGAATTTACTATACTAACCGACATCAAGCCGGGGATGGTCGCCTACCACGAGGAAATTTTTGGTCCGGTGGCGTCGTTTTATGTGGTTGACGATGAAGAAGAGGCGATTTCTCTAGCCAACGACACTTCATTTGGACTCGGCGGCTCAGTGTTTAGCAGCGATATCGAGCGGGCTATTTCGGTAGCTTCGCAGCTGGAAACCGGAATGGTTTTCATTAATGAACCAAGCGCATCAAGGCCTGAACTTCCGTTTGGAGGAACAAAACGATCCGGCTACGGCCGAGAGTTATCGCCACTTGGAATCGAGGAGTTTGTCAACAAAAAGCTAATCAGGATCGCGCCGCAGCAGTGACCTCGCTCTTAATACGCCATAGCGGACTGTTGGTGGTGATGAGCTGATCCACAACATGGCGCAAAATTTGCTCAGAATCCGTCTCCTCGTAATATTCCAGCCACCGCCTGTCTTTTAGTATGTGCCGAATTTCCCGGATTCTCTTGGTAGTTTCTGCCGCAGTGCGAAGAAAGTGCCCTTCGTTTTTACGGTCTTTGTGTTCATACGATATTGTAGTTAAAGTAGTATCGGCAACAATATAATACAGCGGTTCCGTTTCGTTATCCCGATAAAACGAACTCCACTTTGCGAATCCTGCTTTAATCCGGCCTGTCGATCCTTGCATCGGCATTAGTCGCCATTTACATTTGGCGGCACGGCCCCAGTGGTTGGAAATTCGGCAGACACCAGCATCGCTAAA
>CAZLWZ010000371.1:0-2120 GCA_964563275.1 uncultured Flavobacterium sp. | reverse complement strand
TTGAAAACATTTGGCTGATACCTCGGCGCAGATTTGCAGATCGTCGGGGTGCATAGTGATGTGGTACGGTTTGCCGACAAGTCCATCATAGTGCGGAAACTGCTGCAGGTAATGCGAATTCACATACGAATACTTGCCATCCATATCAGCGGTGATGATGTAAAAAAAATTAGAATTTTCCAGCAGCGCACGGGTTTCCTTGAAGTGTTTCATGTTTGTAAATTGGGGACGCAAAGATATAGAATTAAATGATTTTGTAAGTGTCAGTATCAGGGCTGAATGTCACAAGCCCTTTGCAGCGTATTTGTAGCTTTTAGTAAAAAGGCAAGTCAGAGTGCTTACGCTATCAATTTTCCCCGCGAGAATACCGATAATTTAATCGTTTTTGATATGTTTACAGGACTTTAACTCTCGCCCGACCTGAAATCGGCCGGTGTTTACGTAAATCGAGTATATTGATAGCAACTATACCAAGACACACAACCGCGTTTATCGACACCGAGATTGATCCGCGATCCAAAAAGGTTTTCGACATTGGCGCGGTCAATGCTAATGGTGCGACATTTCACGGTGCCTCGCTGCAGGACTTTATTGCTTTCTTGCAACACGAACGCTTTGTAGTGGGCCACAATGTCTTTACGCACGATTTAAAATATATTGGAGATGCGCTTCGAGCTGCCGGCATAAATGATTCGTATGTCATTGACACCTTGTATTGGTCGCCGTTACTTTTTCCGACAAGGCCGTATCACAGGCTGCTAAAAGACGATAAACTACAGGTTGACGACATCAACAATCCGTTAAACGATGCGATAAAAGCCAAGGATTTATTCAATGATGAAATCGCCGCTTTTAAAGAGCTTGATCCCCGATTCCAGCAACTGTTTTATTTGCTGCTGAAAGACCAAAGAGAATTCAGCGCATTGTTCCGATATGTTTCGTTTGTTCCCGAGGCCACTGATGTAGTGGTGATGATAAAGCGGCATTTTGAACATCGTATTTGTGACCATGCAAATCTCACAAATTTGATCGCCACCAAGCCGGTTGAGATGGCCTATTGTTTGTCGCTGATAAATTCGTTGATTAACAATGTAAACGAACAGTCGATCACGCCCGCGTGGGTTCTGAAAAATTTTCCGGAGGTTGAAACCATAATGCTTCGGCTTCGCAACACGCCCTGCATCACCGGGTGCCCGCATTGCGACAGTGCGCTTGATGTGCAGAAAGGACTGCAACGCTTTTTTGGATTCCCGACCTTCCGTAATTATGGAGGTAAACCGCTTCAGCAACAGGCGGCACAGGCCGCAATCGACAATAAATCGGTGCTTGCCGTTTTTCCCACGGGTGGCGGCAAATCAATCACATTCCAGGTGCCCGCGCTGATGAGCGGCCAGAATGTACGGGGGCTCACGATTGTCATATCGCCGCTGCAGTCGCTGATGAAAGACCAGGTCGACAACCTTCAAAAGAGCAACATCACTGAAGCTGTTACGATAAATGGCTTGCTTGACCCGATAGAACGCGCCAAATCTATTGAACGTGTCCAGGACGGTTCGGCTTCGATGCTCTACCTTTCGCCGGAATCGTTGCGGTCAAAAACGATCGAGCGGCTAATTCTGGGCCGTAAAATTGTGCGGTTTGTGATAGACGAGGCACATTGTTTTTCGGCGTGGGGACAGGATTTCAGGGTCGATTATCTATACATAGGCGATTTTATCAAACGGATCCAGGAACTAAAAAACCTGCAGGAACCGATTCCCGTTTCGTGTTTCACAGCTACTGCGAAGCTGAAAGTCATCGAAGATATCCGGGAGTATTTCAGAACGAAACTTTCGATAGAATTCGAATTATTTACGTCAACTTCGTCGCGGACAAACCTGCAGTACAAAGTTTTTGCGAAAGACAATGAAGAGGAAAAGTACCAGATGGTCCGCAATCTGATAAACGACAAAAACTGTCCAACGATCGTATATGTTTCCCGGACAAGAAGAGCCCATCAGTTAGCTGAGAAACTTCGCGCCGACGGATTCCACGCAAAAGCATATCACGGAAAAATGGACGCGGCCGAGAAAACCGCGACTCAGGATGCATTCATAACGGGAGAAACCCCGATAATTGTC
>CAZLWZ010000370.1:0-2127 GCA_964563275.1 uncultured Flavobacterium sp. | reverse complement strand
AGCCATGATCAGCGCATTATATGCATTAATCATTTTTCCTGAACTTGATGCTTTCGAAAATGCTCGTTTCTCAGCTTGCTCTCCAAGTGTGACCTCGGTAGTAATCGGCAATCCTGAATCCATGAGTATTCTCTTGACCTGTGAAGCAGTTAGTTTCGGGAAATGCGATCTAACCAACGCTGCTACACCTGCTGCATTCGGCGCCGCCATCGATGTTCCCTGATGGTACGCGTACTCGTTGTTAGGGACAGTCGCGTATATTTTGGAACCCGGGGCATATGCATCAACGTTGATGGTTCCATAATTTGAGAAGTTGGCCACTAATCCCGGACCGTAATTGGGTGTAAGTGCGCCAATTGTCAACAGGTTGTCGGATATTTCAGTGATACCGTCCATCGAATCATTGGGATAATTGTTGTTACCTTCAAGGTCGATATCAAGACCGTCGTTTCCGGCCGCATGAATAATTAATACATCTTTGCTTGCGGCGTATTTAATAGCATCGAAAACCCATTCTTTTTGTGGAGAATAGCTCTTCCCAAAGCTTCCGTTAATTATTTTCGCACCATTGTCAACGGCATATCGGATAGCCAGTGCTATGTCTTTATCGTACTCATCGCCGTTTGGCACTGCGCGAAGCGACATAATTTTTACGTTGTTGGTCACACCGTCGCCTCCAAGACCGTTACCTCGCAATTGCGCGATGATCCCTGACACGTGCGTACCGTGTTCGGCATCTTCCTTGTTCGGGCCGTATACGATGTTGTTGCCGTAAGTCCTGTCATTAATGTCGTTCGGATCGTCGCCCACGACAGTTCGTCCGTTAAATTCAAGATTGTAGTGAAAGTTCAACTGATCGTAAACGTGCTTTTGGAAAGACTTCAATTCATCATTGAATTTGTCGCCGGTTTGGCCTATCACTTGCGTCATGACCATCTTGCTTTGTGTCAGAGCGGGATCGGTTGAGGTGATTGCCTGAAGTTCGGCAAGTGTATAATTTTCTTTTTTCAGATGATCCTGTACCGTTTTGTTGGCATTGATGATGAAATCTACCTGCTGCTTCATCCCCATCACTTCCTGCATCTTTTCATCGTAAACCGCCTTCATCTTTTTGTACTCGGCCGATCCGTCGTCCCCTTTTTTCAGCAGGCGCGTCAGTTCCAGATTCTCATCGTTCGACATTCCGAGGAAATTCCATCCGTGGACATCGTCGATATAACCATTCTTATCATCGTCGATACCGTTGCCGGCGATTTCACCAGGATTTGTCCAGATCATACCTTGAAGATCCGGATGGTCGATATCAACGCCCGAATCGATAACACCAACAATCACAACAGATCCTTTTTGATCCTTCACTATTTCGGCGTATGCCCTGTCAACACTCATTCCCGGAATGGTGTCTTTAACAAGATCCAGATGGCTCCATCGCTTCAGATCGGCTTCATTAATAGGACTTACTTTAAGCGGAATCTGATCGATGTTAGCAATGGGCGTTGAAATCATCTGGGTTGTTCCGCAACCTGTTAGTAGCGCCGCTGAAACAACAAGCGCAACGTATGACGATGGTATTCTCATATTAAAAAATTTTGAAATTAGAAGATTGGTTTAAATATATTTGAAATTGTTACAGAGCAAAATGCGATTAACACAAGGTTGTGAAATTAGAGGTCAAAAGCTTCTTCGCACCCTAAAACTTGTTTCAGCCGCACACCTTTCTCGGTATGTTCAACGGTTATTATCTGGTTCTGAGCATCATGCTCAAGTATCAGATAGTAATTTTTATCGGCGGCCTCTTTTAAAAACTTTTCTTTCTCTGGAAGTGTCAGTAGCGGCCTGGTGTCGTAACCCATTACGTACGGAAGCGGCAAATGCCCGGCAGTCGGTAACAAATCTGCCATAAAGCACAAAGTCTTGTCCTTGTATTTTATTTTTGGTATCATCATTTTCTCGGTATGTCCGTCGGCAAAAAAAATCCCAAAGCCGAGTTCGGAATTCGCAACTTCATCGCCCTCGCCCCTATTGACAAACCTGAGCTGCCCACTTTCCTGCATCGGAAGGATATTTTCCGACAGGAACGACGCCTTTTCCCGCGCGTTCGGCTTGGTCGCCCAATCCCAATGATTT
>CAZLWZ010000369.1:0-2130 GCA_964563275.1 uncultured Flavobacterium sp. | reverse complement strand
AGATTGTGGGTAAGGGACTGATTCAAATTCATAGGTACGTAATTCTGTTTCTGTTGGCGCGTCGGGATCGGTGGATTCAAATATATAACGACCGGTATAGGACGCCAGAACAGCATCGACATTTGATGGCGCTGAACGTGAACCGTCGGCCCCTCCTCCATCGCGTAGTTTCAGATAGTAAATTTTATACGCCACATCATGGTAGTATGGCCGTCCGGAAGATTCTTCAACAATGTCCCTGGACATCAACCTGGGATCGAGCCAGATACATGTAGGGTCCATTTCAGGAACAGGTATAAAAGTTACGTTCTGATCATCGGCAAACCCCGGATTATCGACAACCGATACTGTATGCGTTTTAAGATACTTTTCAATCTGCGCTATTTCGGTATTATACTGTTCCTGATAATCGCGCGGTGGTGCCACTGAAATATCGTCATCTTCTTCGCAACCTACTACAAAAACCGATAAGAGGAGTATTGAAAATATTTTCTGCCTGAAGTTCATTATTTTGTGAAATTTAGGAGCGCAAGATACAATATTGATTTATTTTTGTAAATACTTTAACGCCGCATTTCGAAAAAAGTATGAGAGTTGACAAATATCTATGGGCGGTGCGGTATTACAAGACGCGCAACATGGTCACGGAAGCATGTAAGAAGAACCAGGTCACGGTCAACGGCAATGTTGCCAAGCCTTCGAAGGAAGTTTTCCCTGGCGACACCGTCACCTTCAGGCGGGACCAGATTACAAGAATAATAAAGGTACTGGACGTTCCCGCGAACCGCGTAGGCGCAAAACTTGTGGACATGTACCGAAAAGATGAAACGCCTGCCGAAGCTTTTGAGCATCTGGAACTGCTGAAACTTTCAAAGGAGCATTATCGCAGGACAGGAGAAGGAAGGCCGACGAAAAAAGACCGACGGGACCTTGATGAATACGGTAACGAAATCGGTTCAGAAGAATAAAAATAAAATATGAAAAAGAATATTATCCTGACGCACGAACAGATTGGCCACAAGGTAAAGCGCATCGCATACCAAATCTACGAGACCTTTGTCGATCAGGAGGAGGTTGTCATTGCCGGGATCGCGGCAAACGGATATATTCTGGCCGAAAAGATCGCCAAGGTGCTCGAGGAAATCTCGCCGTTGAAAGTGTTACTTTGCAAGGTTATGATTGATAAGGAAAATCCGCATCTACCGGTTTCCACATCGCTGGAACAGGACCAGTATAAAGATAAGGGGCTTGTGCTTGTGGATGATGTGCTGAATTCGGGGACGACATTGGTTTACGGGGTGAAACATTTCCTTGAAGTACCGCTGGCGAGGTTCAAGACGGCGGTATTGGTAGACCGCAACCATAAGAAGTATCCTGTCAAAGCTGATTTTAAGGGGATTTCGTTATCGACATCACTTCTGGAACATGTAGATGTAGTGTTTGAAACCAATGCCGACTATGCCTGTTTAAGTTAAGAGGCGCGTAATTTCATTTATGGTTTCGTCTATGGTTTTTCCGTCGACGGCAATGGTAAAATCGGATTGCGAATAAAAAAAATTCCGCTCAAATAGATGCTTTGCCACAAACTCCACCAGATCCTCACGCGACGGCCCTGTAATCAACGGCCGTCCCTCACCGGATGCGAGTCGTTCCGCCAGTAGTCCTACGGAGGCCTTAAGGTATATTGTTTTTGCTCCGCTGTTTTTAATCAGATCGAGATTATTGCCATAGCAGGGAGTGCCGCCACCGAGGGCGAGAACGTAGTTGTCTTCATCGCGCAGGACATTTTTTAATGCTGTATGTTCGGCTTTCCTGAAGTAGATCTCGCCATTTTCAGCAAAGATTTCGGATATAGTTTTGCCGCAAGCGCTCTCGATGAGATGATCAAGATCAATGCTTTTAAGGTTTAGCCTCCGGGCCAGGTTTTGAGCCACTGCACTCTTGCCGGAGGCCATATAGCCCTGTAGTATAATTTTCATAAGCAATAAATCCCTATCAACTAAGGAATTAAAATGGTAATTTAAAAAAACCCAAATTTAAAATATAATTGCTTTGAAAAATAAAGAATAACACCCTATATTTGCACCCGCATTCAAGAAAGGTTAAGACTCGATAGCTCAGTTGGTAGAG
>CAZLWZ010000368.1:0-2131 GCA_964563275.1 uncultured Flavobacterium sp. | reverse complement strand
TTGCAATTACCAGCAATTTTATCTGTTAAATGCCCCAGCGCTTTTTCGATGCGGCCACCCTAAGAAGAGGAAGCAAAAAGTGAAAGATTTTTCTTTCTTAAAATTCTCATAAAGATATGTTATCTTTTTGCTCCTTGTAAGCATGATACATACTTTAGCCTTTCTATTAAAACATAAGATCATGAAAAAACTATTACTTGCACTGCTGTTCCCTGGGATGTTTTACGGCCAGGTATTCGAAGAAGATTTTGACGGAAACGGTCCTGGATTTGACGCCTGGACAACCATTGATGTGGACGGTCAAACTCCTGCCGCTGCGGTAAATTTTATTTCTACAGGATGGAACCGCATCGATAAAGAAGGTGCCAATGGCAGTTTCGGAGGTCCCGCTGGCGACCATGCTGCAATGAGTACATCTTGGTACGATCCTGCAGGAACGGCAAACGACTGGCTGATTTCACCACCGATTGATCTTGCCGGTCTAACATCGGCATTCGTTCAATGGGATGCTAAAGCTCAAGACCCTGACTTTCCCGATGGCTATTCTTTAAAACTATCCCCGAATGGCGGCAATACTGTGGCCGATTTTACAGTTGACCTTTTTACCATAGCTGCCGAAAATCCCGACTGGACAACGCGCACTGAGGACATTTCAGCTTATGCCGGACAAACAGTCCGAATCGCTTTTGTAAATAATTCAACTGACAGTTTTATTTTACTAGTCGATAACATTACGGTCACCGAGGATGAACCTGTCATTCCGGTATCCTATTGTACAAGTACATTTGACTTTCCTGAGCCGATTACATTAGTAGAAGTTGCCGATATTAGCAATGAAACGTCGCCGGCCAATGAAGAAGGATATATCGATTATACCTCAATTACGGCAGCAATGTCGCCAGGAGAATCTTACCCTATAGCTTTAGAAGGATTTACAGGCGGTGATTATGTCAACTTCTTCTCAGTTTATATCGACTGGAATCAGAATGGCTCGTTCAATGACCCGGGCGAAACGTATGAAATTGGGTCAATCGAGAATTCGTCAGGTGATGATGGGCAGCAGGCTACAGGCACGATCACGGTTCCCGCCGATGCATTGTCTGGAAGCACACGAATGCGCGTGATCAAAAATTTTGGTGCATTCGCTACCGGCGGATGCTTCAACCAAGGTTTCAGTTTTGGCCAAACACAGGATTATACGGTAAACGTCGGAAGTTTAGCCGCACCGTCATTCGATCATTCAGCGTTCGGGATGTATCCAAATCCTGCCGCGGACGTCGTTAATATAAGTTATAAAAATTCTATAGATCAGGTACTCATCTACAACATGATGGGCGCTGAAGTACAACGTCACACCGGAAGCTCATCGGAGACAAAAATCAATATCGAATCGCTTTCATCAGGCATATACCTCATGAAAATCTTTAGTGGAGACGCCGTGAAAACGGTCAAGCTCATCAAAGAATAAAAAAATCTGATTTACTTTAAATAATGCTGCGGTCTTCACTGCAGCATTTTTTTTATAGCAGCTTCGGAAATATCAATTGATAGTAAAATGTATCTTTGCTGCAATTTAAACTTAAGCGATGAACGATGCCATCACCGGATTTTCCAAACTGTCCAAAGAAGAAAAAATCGACCTGATCGCCCGATCCTATTTTTTAAATCCGGACGAGGCCCAATCCACTTTAAAAAAATACTGGAACGCCGACGAAAAACTACAAACACTCCACGACGAATTTATCGAAAATACCGTCTCGAACTTTTATCTGCCGCTGGGCGTGGCGCCGAATTTTTTAATCAACGACCGCTACTACACGGTTCCAATGGCAATCGAAGAAAGCTCGGTCGTTGCGGCCGCTTCCAAAGGAGCCAAATTCTGGGCAACGCGCGGTGGTTTCAAAGCCACGGTCCTCAATACCGAAAAAATTGGCCAGGTTCATTTTACCTTCAGCGGCGACAGCACAAAATTGCAGCGCTTCTTCGATGCTATAGTTCCGAAATTTCACGAATCCACGGAGCGCCTGACGCGAAACATGAAAGCGCGAGGCGGCGGAATCACTTCGGTCGAACTGCGCGACAAAACCATGTTAATGCCGCAATACTACCAGATCCACGCGACATATGAAAC
>CAZLWZ010000367.1:0-2132 GCA_964563275.1 uncultured Flavobacterium sp. | reverse complement strand
CTCGTCGCGGAGAATCCTGAAAGCAAAAAGCTTTAACATTATAACCCAACTCTGCCAATGTTGCTGCAGCAGAGCCGCCTGCAAGTCCGGTTCCTACAACGATAATATCGAGGTTCCGCTTGTTGGCCGGGTTAACTAGGTTGATGTGATTTTTATAATTGGTCCATTTCTCGGCTATCGGGCCTTCAGGAATTTTAGAATCTAAACTCATAGTTTGAATTATTTAGCCAATATTGATTGGATCTGATCTGAAAAATAAACATATATCGGAATAATGGCGAACAGGAACGGGACAATTATAGCAAACCCTTTTCCGAAATATTTGATGAATGATGTGTATTTCGGATGATTTACACCCATACTTTGAAATGCGCTGCCAAACCCGTGGTGCAGGTGAAATCCAAGGACAATCATTGAAATTACATATAAAATCGTCGCAATTAAGCCGTACTGCGGATCTTTAAAGAAAGCGAACGTAATTTTGTGCAGATCTTTGTAGCCTTCCCCAATCTTCACGTTCGCATTTTTATCGTAGAATTCAGTGCGATTTTGAACATCGACACCTCCAACCGGCAAATATGAACCTGTCGTAGTCATGTAAAATTCCTGCGGCATTCCCGGCTGCACTTCTATAGTCGTTGTTTGTAATGGCATGTTCTCATCGAAATGCATTCGCGACCAAAAATTGATCATGTGCGTGACAATAAAAACAAGAATCACAGTTCCCAGGATTGCCATGTTGCGCGAGGCCCACGGACTGTTTGCAGCGGCATTTTCCTTCACATATCTTACTGGTCGTGCTTTTGTGTTTTGGTAAGCCAACAAAATACCGTCGATTGAATGGAACACTATCGAAAAGTATGTCAGATAAGACAATATTTTCACGGCGGGGTTCGAGGTCATGAATAGCGCGTATTCGTTAAATTGAACCGCGTCACCAAATATTAGCTGTAAATTTCCGGCAAGATGGCCTACAAGAAATACACAAAGAAATAAACCTGTCAGAGCCATCCAATATTTTTTTGCGATGGATGACTTTAATAGTGCAGATTTTGCCATAGGGATTGAAGAATTTGTTTAAAAAATCAAACAAAAATACGTCTATTTGGTTATTACTACAAGGTTATCGCAGTAATTTATAATCAGTTTAAAGTGGTCAATTTTGTATTCATCCTGAATATAAGCGTCCTGAATCAATACGTTTTTGTGACATCATCATCGGTTACAATAATGAAATCAGCTTTATTCAAATGTTCGGTTTCGAGTATAGAAATATCCTGCTGACTGACCGTTGCGATGGTCAATATTTTTACTTCGGGATCCGCTTTTTTCAGATACCAATTTATTCCTTCATAAAAATCGCTGTGATACGTTCCGTTGAAATGTATAAAAACTGCTTTGTCGGCTAAATTTTGGGAAATGAAATATGCCATTGTCGCATCTTTAAGAGCCTGAGCTTTCGGAAGGTTTTCACCGCCATGACCGCCCATTTCTGCCACCATTTTCTGGTAACCCGGCAAATTCTTGTCGTAGCTCATCGGTAGTGGCGCAATCCATTTTTTTTCGTCTTCCGACAAAGTATCGAGAGATTCAAAGCCACCGCGATACACCATGCTGGCAAACCGTCGTGGAACATTCGTAGCTATAATCCTAATCTTCTTCTGCTTCGCGAAATCGACCAGCGGCTTATAATCAGTTTTATGGTTTGGCCACAATCGCGCTAAGGTATCGAACGCTTTTTGGGAAATTTCCCCATCGAGATACTGATCCAGTTGTTTTTGATTATCAGCTTCGATCATTTCCGCACCCAAAATTATCAAACTTTTTTGTGAAAGATCTTTCGTGAATTCTAGCTGAAGCCAGTGAATTATCGAATTGTCATGATGTTCTCCAAATAACACAACTTCAGCCTTTGCTGCCGCATCTACCATCTTGTAGTAGGTGGTCACCTCACCGGATTTCGTGAAAATCGTATACGGCATTTTATCTTGCGCCAATGTGAGAGTTGGAAGCGCCAGTGCGAAAAACAACACAAATAATCTTAAGGACATTACAGATATTTTTCGGGAATTTAGCGAATGTTGTTTCAGCGGCAAAACTTTCAGCATAATATTCGGATGCGGCTGGAATGT
>CAZLWZ010000366.1:0-2136 GCA_964563275.1 uncultured Flavobacterium sp. | reverse complement strand
AATCCTACTTTAAACAATACCGTCCTTTTTTTAACTTTCTGCTGCGCTTTTTCCTGGTTTATATTGCACTCACCGTAGCCTATCAGTATTACTTAAGCACCTTTGTCGCGCCGGAGCCCGATGCCATAACAACTGAAGTAGCCAGGGAAACAGTGTATGTGCTCGATGCCATTGGTTACAGTGCTTCAATCACACCACATCCGGACGAGCCATCGCACATGCTGATGATCAGAAATCATTATGTGGCGAGAATAATTGAGGGTTGCAATGCAGTTAGTGTGGCGATCCTTTTTGCGTCATTTGTAGTTGCGTTCAAAGGGAAAAAATGGCATACAATAATTTTTATTCTTGCAGGTGTGGTCATAATCCACATATTAAATATTGTAAGGATTGCACTCCTGGGAATGGCGCTGCTTCACCTTCCTGAATATGAACACGTACTGCACGGAGTAGTTTTTCCGCTTTTTATTTACGGAGTTGTTTTTCTGCTATGGGTAATTTGGGTAAACCGATTTTCGATCTATGTGGGAAAGGATAAATAGATACAAAGTAAAAGTCTTTCTTGTGCTCGTCCTGGTGGGGATGCTGGCAATGATGCGCTTATTTGAAGGTCAGTTGTTCTATGATCCGTTCCTGACGTACTTTCGGGGTGAGTATGCCGACAGGCCTCTTCCTGTGGTCGATGAAATTTTATTGCTTATAAGTTATCTTTTTCGTTATGCAATAAATACGGCGTTGTCGCTTGCAATTATTCAGGTGCTGTTCAGTGACCGAAATCTGACAACCTTCGCTGCGTTCTTGTACGGGATCTTCTTTATCATCTTTGTCTGTTTGTTTTTTGCCATATTATTATTGACTGATGAACCTCACAAAATGTATCTTTTTTATGTCAGGAGATTTTTAATTCAGCCAATTTTATTGCTGTTGTTTATTCCCGCATTCTATTTCCAGAATCTCAGACAATAACCGTATTTAATATCTTTTTAAGCTTTTGCTGATTCAATTTTCGTATTTTTGCCGCATGTATTTCAGAAAGCATATTAGCGGACTACTAGCATGTTTGTTGCTGATTTCCAATAGTGGGTTCGCCTTTAGCGTCCATTATTGCGGAGGTCAGATTGCCGGAATTACATCTGCTTTTAACAAATCGGAGATCTGCGAGATGCCCCTTGTTCAGGATAAAGCATGTTGTGCTGCTTTTACTGATGACCACAAAGCATGTTGCGAGGACAAAGTGGTCGATCTTGAAAAATCTCAGGACGTCGTTATTAAAAACTTTGCGTTTTCAATCGGCTCACCGTTCATTGCGCCTTCATTACAGCCCGATAACATCGTTAATGCTGCAGTCGATTTTATTCCGGCGGTAAAACTAAACTACTACCACCAACCGCATTCCCCTCCGCTGTTCCGGCTCTACCACCAATTCATATTTTATGCCTGATTAATGTTAGCAATCACACCCATGCAGGGTTAAAGAATGATTTCTAAACATTAATAAAATACTATGCATAAATATATTGTGGCACTGATGATCGTGCTTTATGCCATTCCTGATGCAAATGCACAGGACACATTGCAGGAAGTAAAGATTCAGACCAACACTAAAAGTATACGCAAATCGTTGCGCTCGACCACCAACACTTCGGTAATGACAAGCAAGGAGTTATTGAAGGCCGCCTGCTGCAACCTCGCCGAAAGTTTCGAGACCAATCCGTCAATTGATGTCAATTTTTCGGATGCGCTGACGGGAACCAAGCAAATAAGGATGCTGGGGCTCACGAGTCCGTATCTGATGATTACCGAAGAGAATATTCCTTCAGTGCGCGGCGCATCACAGGCGTACGGTTTGTCTTTTACACCGGGCACCTGGGTCGAAAGCATCCAGGTCACCAAGGGAGCGGGTTCGGTAGTGAATGGCTTTGAGAGTATTTCGGGCCAGATTAATACCGAACTGATAAAACCGGTTGGAGACATTCCGTTTTTCCTGAACGTGTACGGTTCGACTGATGCGCGTTTCGAACTCAATACCCATTTCAACAGGAAAGTTTCCGATAAATGGAGCAGCAGTTTGTTTGTCCACGGTAACGCACGCGTGATGATGAACGACATGAACGACGATGGCTACCTCGACAATCC
>CAZLWZ010000365.1:0-2156 GCA_964563275.1 uncultured Flavobacterium sp. | reverse complement strand
AAAAGGTACGGTTCACCGGCCAAGTTGAAGGAATTTATCGACCTGTGTCACCAGAGTGGTATTGCTGTAATCCTGGACGTAGCGCTGAACCATGTGTATGGCCGCTCACCTTTGGAACGCATGTGGATGCTGGACAGCGATAACGATGGCTGGGCCAATGGCACCGGTCCTCGAGTTTCGGCTGAAAATCCGTACGCAAATCAGACAGCACGCCATTCTTACAATGTAGGAACTGATTTGAACCACTTCCGCGAGCCCGAAAATCTTACAGCGTATTACGTTCAGAGAACGATTGAACATTGGATGCAGGAATATAAAATAGATGGTTTCCGATGGGACTTAACCAAAGGATTTACGCAGAACTGCCCCTACACAGGAAGTGGCTCAGCGCAGGACGCGTGTACGAACAACTACCAGGCCGACCGTGTGGCGAAACTTAAATATTATGCCGATCTGCAGTGGAATATTGACCCTCATTTTTATGTAATATTTGAGCACTTGGGAACAGGCGGTTCTTACAATGAAGAAGTCGAATGGGCAAATTATAGAAAAAACGGTGAGGCTGACGGGATTTCCAAAGGGATAATGCAATGGCGAAAAATGACCGACCCGTATGCAAATTTCCTGAAGGGGAACAGTACCAACCTGGCTGGTGTCGCTGATCCGTCTGAGCGTTTTATTGGATACGCAGAAAGCCATGACGAGGAAAGGGTTGTATATAAAGCGCTCACCGAGGCCGGACAGACTACTGGAAATTTATCGAAAGTATTGACAAGATTATCAGCGATGGGTGCTGTACATTTACTGGTACCCGGACCCAAAATGATCTACCACTTCGGTGATCTTGGCTACGACGATTCGATTTTTACCTGCAACAACGGTACCGTCAATACACCATCCGATGCCACGGCCGGAGATTGTAAGCTCGATACCAAGCCGCAGCCGCAATGGACGGAGAACTGGCTGGCAAATGCCGAAAGGCGCCAGGTCTATGATGATTGGGCGCACATGATCGACCTGAAGGTTCAGGAAGATGTATTCGAAAATGGCACGCATGCGTGGAACTTCTCACAAACAGGACGACCGCGTTTGGATATTTGGACCAGTACGACCCAAACATCCGACCTAAGCTACGTTTTCGTATTGACGAATATGACAAACACGACGTATAATGCGGCAGGCGGATTTCCATTCACTGGTACGTGGTATAATTTAATGGATGGAAGTTCTTTTGAAGTCACGAATACAGCAATGCAAATAAATATCGAATCCGACGGCTTCAGGGTGTTTGGAAACAAGCAGCCAACGCTAAGCACACCGACAATGACCGTTGACAGTATAACGATGTATCCAAACCCTGCTTCCGATCACTTTAGGATTAATTCTTCGATGGCAAAAGTGGAAGTTTATACCGTAACAGGACAGCGTGTCAAATCTTTTAACGAAAGCTCAGCAGAAGATGTATTTGATATCAGCGATTTGAACAGCGGAATTTACATCGTCAAGGTAACAGACCAGCAGAATCGCCAAAAGGCAATGAAGCTGGTCAAACAATAAGTTGGAGTTAGTTTAGTTTTAGTTTAAAAGCCTTTCCCTGGAGAAGGGCTTTTTTTATAGAAGCAACTTTTTGAGACCGTCGGCAACGCTTATCCACAATAGGTTAAAAAAAGATTTTTCCTGGTTTCGCTCTACTTCAATTCGTGTTTCCTTTACCTTTTCCTTTGTGTCTTTCTTTACAAATATGTTGGCAATTGCTGACAAGAACTTGTTTTTTTTCTCGCGGTCTTTTCGTAAAATATTGACCTTTAGATCTTCATATTCAAGGGCAAAGTCTCCTTGAGCACCAAAATCATTACCTGCAAAGTTAAAATAAACCTTCTGCAGCATACCCTCGGCTGTTACGTTCATATAGGGTTTAATGAAAGGGGTAAGTTGGTCGGCCGGAAAGTTAAAAATGCTTCCGCTGATATTGAACGCTTCCGATTTGTTTAAGACATTGAAAGTCCAGCGAACATTCATTTTTGAAACATTCATAAACTGACAGGTAATGTCGATCTCAACATCGGGAACCTTGCTTTTACCAAAACCACTGTCTATGTTATAAGCCGTCATATTAAAGCCATTGAAGGAAAGAAGCCCGGGCCCCGCTTCGTCTG
>CAZLWZ010000364.1:0-2171 GCA_964563275.1 uncultured Flavobacterium sp. | reverse complement strand
CCGCTGAAATAGTGGTGATATACTCAAAACTATACCGGTTCACGACTGTTATTTTGTTCGATCCGTTGGAGATGATAAACGCGCGGTCGCCATCGAAAAACATCGACTGGACAAACGCCCCAAGATCCTGCCCGTCTCCGTTTACACCGGCAAATATGTCCTGTTCCACCGTTGATAGATCGATACTGACGTACGTGACCTCGCCGATCCCGCCTTCGTTGAGCACAAAAAAGCCATTTGTAAAATCGCTTTCTGAAATCGAAATCTGATCGTCATCATTATTGCACGAAACAAAAACCGTCGCCAGCACCAAAAGAAAAATTCTGTGAAATCTCATAATATTAAAAATTAAGGTTTAGATAAAAAGTAAAATTCCGTCCCGGAAACGGGCGGCCGTCCATGACCGTATATTCTGTATCGAAAATATTATGCATCGTGGCACCTATCCTGACTTTTGGAAGTTGGTAACCGATGCCGAGATTGCTGACGCAATAACCGTCAATCACATACCTGGGATTATTATCGGTCCTGAAAAAAACCGCACCGTTGTACAAAACCTGCGTATTTGCCGAAATCCGATTGCGCCGGTACGACAATCCGCCCGTCGCTTTGTGACGCGGCACGTAGATTAACTGCTTTCCGGCTTCGTTTTCTGACACCGTGTAAGCGTATGTCGCATCAAAAGTGAAGTGATTTTTTTCAAACGATTTTTGAGCTTTCGCAACAGCTTCGACTCCATAACTCTCGACCTTTCGCACATTCCTCGGAAACCAAATAACTGCCTGTCCTGGAAGCCACTGAATCATATCGTCGATCTGCATGTAATATGCCGTGATGTTCAGAGTGGCATTTTTTACCTTGAAATCGTTTCCAAGTTCAGCCTGATAAGATGATTCGGGTTTTAAGTCACCGTTGCCGCCCTGCGACCAATAAAGATCGTTGAATGTCGGTATGCGGAAGTTGCGGGAAACATTTGTGCGCAGGCTGTAGAAATTGTTGAATCTATATTTTGCTCCGGCGGAGAATAGCAGCGGGCTTTCGTAGTTATCAGTCAGTTCCCCGCGGAGGCCAAGTTCATAGGTTAATTTAGCAGCATCGGAATTTTTGAACAGTACTGACAACGCACTAACCGACCGGCTTCGGTCCTCGATATCGCTGCCACGACCGGAAGTGCCGGTATAGTCGGCAACGGCGTTAAACTGATGTTTTGCGGTAGTATATGTAAAGTCGTATTTGGCAACGAACGAGGTGACATTCCCATAGAAATGCCTGTCGGATTCAATATTCGTATAATATTTATACTGTTCGTTCAGGTACGCGACCCTGACTTTTGAAACCAATCGGTCAAACCGGCTTTCCCACTCCAAAAGATTACGCGAATTGAAATCAAGATATTTGGACTTGGTGTCAGTAGGCCTCAGAAGCGCAAAATGCCTTTGCCCTTCAGTAGTCTGGCTGTAAAATTTAATAATGTTGCGGCTATTGAAACGGTACCCGGCACTTGCCGAAAAGTGTGTGTTGTGGAACTGACCGTTTTGGTTTCGAGTCCCGTTGGGCAGCTCAAAATCATTATCGGAACTGTTCCGGCTTATGGCCGATGAAAAACTCCAGGTTCTTGTTCCTGCCGATACTTTTGCCCTTACCTGCTGCGTATCAAAACTTCCATGGCTGAGAAAAAGATCCGTATCGAAGTGGTCTGAGAATGCAAGATTATTGTTCAAGTGGACCGTCCCCCCGATCGCGCTGGTTCCATAGATCACGCTTCCGCCGCCGGCGCGCACGTCGATCTGTTCAAACGATGTGGTGGAGATTGTATTGAAATCGGTTTGGCCGTTAAACTGCGAATTGATGTTGATCCCATTCCAGATAACCGCCGTGTGCTGCGCGGTTGTGCCGCGAAACGATGGTGAAGAAACCATTCCGTATCCGTTTTCCTTAAAGTAAAGCGGGGAGTTATAGTTGAGCAGCGAGGTCAGGCTGGCGCGGTTTTCTTTTATGACAGAATCATTTAATGCGATGACCGATTGGGTATTTGAAAACCTGCGAAGTTGTGTATCGGGAATCAGTACCTCCTGCAGTGCAATAGTATCCTGCTGCGCGCAGAGCATCTGGCACACCAGCATAAAAGAGAATAACAGCAGCTTTTTAGCAGTCATAATTTCTGAACCTTT
>CAZLWZ010000363.1:0-2173 GCA_964563275.1 uncultured Flavobacterium sp. | reverse complement strand
TGATTCGCGGAGCCTGTCCGATGACCAGTTCTTAATCTGGCAGGCTGTGCAGCAGCAGACTTCCTTAAAAATCCACGAAATCGCCGCCATTTTAAATAAAAGGCAAATATTCCCGATTGTGCAAACGATGATCGACGATGGCATGCTTGTGCTGCAGGATGAGCTACGGGAGGTTTATTCGCCGAAGCTGGTCCGTTACGTACGGCTCGCCGCGCAATATGATGCTGCCCAGGGACTGGAATCTTTGCTTCACCAACTTAAAAATGCGGAAAAGCAGAAACAAATAATTCTTGCCTACTTTTCGCTGGCTGCCAATAAGAAACCGGTGCCAGTTAAACAACTGACCGAAGTATCCGGCGTTACTGCATCAGTCGTCAAAGCGCTCATTGATAAAAATATTTTTGAAGAATATCACGTTCAGCATGACCGTGTAAACTTCAATGAACAATCGAAGGTGAGTCCGACATTAAATGAAGTGCAGCAGTTGGCTCTCGAAAAAATAGCTGCCGATTTTGAGTCACATCAAACGGTGCTGCTGCATGGCATTACATCGAGCGGTAAAACCGAAGTTTATATCAGGCTTATTGAAAATTTTCTCAAGCAAGGTAAACAGATACTGTACCTGCTGCCCGAAATTGCGCTAACGGCGCAGCTTGTGAGTCGCCTGGTCGCATATTTTGGAAATCAGGTTGCGGTTTATCATTCAAAATATAATAACAATGAGCGCGTAGAGGTGTGGAAAAATGTCCTGTCGGAATCAGCAAACGCACGGGTGGTAATAGGCGCACGATCGGCACTGTTCCTTCCATTTTCTGATCTGGGCCTAATCATTGTGGATGAGGAGCACGAACAAAACTTTAAACAAACCGATCCGGCTCCGCGATATCATGCGCGCGATGCGGCCATTGTGCTCGCCCAAATTTCCGGTGCGAAGGTGCTGCTCGGTTCGGCAACGCCAAGCATTGAAACCTACTTCAACGCAACGAGCGGGAAATACGGACTGGCGGAACTGAAGGAAAGGTTCGGTAATGTTATGATGCCCGATATTGAACTGGTTGATCTGAAGGATAAATATTTCCGCAAGCGGATGTCGGGTCATTTCAGTGATACCTTATTAGAGTACATTACCGATGCGTTGTCGCTTAGTGAGCAGGTGATACTGTTTCAGAATCGCCGGGGATATTCTCCGGTAGTAGAATGCATGAGTTGTGGAAATGTGCCCAATTGCATGCAATGCGACGTCAGTCTCACTTATCATAAGCATAAAAATCAACTGCGCTGCCATTACTGCGGATATATGACCATAAAACATTCGCATTGCCAGGTCTGTTCAAGTGTTGACCTTATGACAAAAGGTTTCGGTACCGAGCAGATTCAGCAGGAACTTATTGAATTATTTCCGACAGCGCGCATCGGCCGGATGGATCAGGACACGACGCGCGGGAAATTCGGGTTCGAGAAAATTATCGACGGCTTCAGGAATCGGGAAACTGATATTCTGGTAGGCACACAGATGCTTGCCAAAGGGCTTGATTTCGATAACGTGAGTCTGGTAGGAATCATGAATGCCGATAATATGCTGTATCATCCCGATTTCCGTGCTTTGGAAAGAAGTTTTCAGATGATGACACAGGTAGCGGGTAGGGCAGGGCGATCACAGAAACGCGGGAAAGTCGTTATACAGACATACAATCCGCTGCACAATACGATTCAGCAGGTAACGCAAAACGACTACGATGCCATGTATGCTGAGCAGTTGTATGACCGGAAAATTTATAAATATCCACCATATTATAAAATGGTTAAGCTAACACTAAAGCATCGGGATTTCGATAAATTAGCCGCTGGTGCTCTCTGGCTCTCCGAGGTACTTCGGCAAACGCTTGACATTCCCGTGCTGGGTCCTGAAGAGCCGGTCATTTCACGTATCCGCAATGAATACATCAAACAGATCCTGGTAAAAATTCCGACTGATTACCCATTAACGGGCACAAAAAAAACTATCCGAAAGGTTTTGGATAGTTTTGAAGCTGTGGCGCAATTCCGCGCGATCAGGACTATTGTTAACGTCGATTTTTATTAGGCTATTGCCAATGCCCGAACCAAGTCCTCTTTTTTGTTGCGGCTTAAAGGTATTTTTGTTATTCCTATTTCTGCGTATTTGCTGTTAAAC
>CAZLWZ010000362.1:0-2191 GCA_964563275.1 uncultured Flavobacterium sp. | reverse complement strand
TGCACTTGTAATTTCAAATGAGGCACCTGCAAATGCATAATAGCCCATCACCATCAGCATCAGTAACAGCTGAACACCAAAACGTACAAGATTGCTCATCACAATACTTAGCGGCATGATCAGTCTCGGAAAATAAACTTTGCCAAAAATATTGGCATTATCCTTAAAAACTGTACTGGTTTTGGTCAGGCAATCGGCGAAATAATTCCACGCAGTGATTCCTGCCAGGTAAAATAATGGCTGAGGCAATCCGTCGGTACTGATGCCGGCAAGATTTCCGAAAATAAACGTAAAGACTATGGTCGTAAATATTGGCTGAATGAAAAACCAGAGCGGGCCGAGTACCGTTTGCTTATAAAAACTCACAAAGTCGCGCTTAACGAACAGCAATAATAGATCGCGGTAATTCCATAGGTCCCTGAACTGAAGGTCAAAAAGCGAAGTGCGGCCTTTGATAACCAGGTCCCATTCTTGATGACTGTTGCTTTCGCTCATTATAAAAGGTATTCTGTAATTCTGTTGTTCCTTTAGGCTACACTCTTAATAACTCAGGGCAGAAATTATTCAAGTACGGCAAATATAGTAAAAATGCATTGCCATAGGATTGTCGGCATCCGTAGATATTGGAAGTGGGTAATCGACGGGGCACCGGTATCGCCGATCATAAAATAATGAGTAAATTTACACTCAGCTAAATACCAAAAATTTGTTTTCAATTTTCAACAAAAAGCCTTTTCTAAAAGACCTTATACCAGCCGGTTACGTCGATATCCATTCGCATTTGTTGCCGGGGATAGATGATGGTGCAAAAGCATTTGACGACACCCGCACGCTGATTAGCGGCTTGAAAGAAATTGGTTTTACACAATTTGTCACCACGCCTCATGTTATAGAACATGTCTGGGAAAATTCACGCCAGTCAATCGAAGCTTTGCAGGTGCAGACAAGTGCCGATTTGCAGCAGGCAAATCTTGATGTGCCCTTGCGCGCGGCTGCTGAGTACATGCTCGATGGTAATGTTCCGTCACTATTGGCTAAGAAGAATCTATTGACTCTTGCCGGCAATCATAGAGTGGTTGAAATGTCGTACCTGAGTCCGCCTATTCAATTATATGACATCATGTTTGAAATTCAATTGGCCGGGTACACTCCCGTTCTTGCGCATCCCGAACGATACACATTTTACCATTCGAATTTCGCTGAATATCAAAAGCTTAAGAACTCCGGATGCAAATTTCAGGTCAACCTGCTTTCGGCGGTAGGCTATTACGGGTCGAATGTTACCGACTGCGCCGCTAAATTACTGCGAATCGGATTAATTGATTTTGCCGGCTCCGACGTGCACCATGAAAAGCATCTGGCATCGTTTGAGAACAGAATGATGATCAAAGACAGCGATGCTTTGCGAAGGGCTATGGAAAACAACCGTGAGTTACAGATTAAGCACGATTAAAAACTCGCTTATACCATGGTTTAGGCTTGTCAGATCCGTAGGCATAGCCGTAGCCGTAGCCATATCCTTTTTTTAGATTGGTATCATTAAGCAAAAGCCCCATATTAGGCAGTTTATTTTCACGATAAAGACGTTCCGGAAGAGCCAGCATCTGCTTATCAAGATGGTTTGCTCGCGTCACATAAACAAAACTGTGCGCAAATTTCGCGATGATTTGAGTATCGGTAACCAGGCTGACAGGCGCTGTATCGACAATAATATAATCATACTCAGACTGAAGTTGATCAAACAGCTCACCAACACGTGCATCCATAAGCAATTCCGCCGGATTTGGCGGTATTACACCTGCGGGAAAGATGTGTAAGTTTCCAAGCGTCTCATGTTGCACTATAAAATCCTCCGCTTTAGCATCCGGCGTAGCCAAGTAGTTCGTTAATCCTTTTGCTGGAATTTTTATATATTCATCAAACTTCGGATTGCGGATATCCATCGCTAATAGCAATACTTTCTTACCTGAAAGAGCAATGGTGGCGGCAAGGTTTATCGAAATAAAAGTCTTTCCCTCCTTGGGTATAGTTGACGTGACGAAAATTGTTTTAGCTGTGCCCTCGGAGACATGACTTACCATGAACTCTAGATTAGTCCTTACAATTCTTAATGCTTCTGCGGTACTTGTTCGACTATGAAGGCTAACAATTTCGTTTTTGGTATCAGATCTAGGGACATCACCACGATATG
>CAZLWZ010000361.1:0-2213 GCA_964563275.1 uncultured Flavobacterium sp. | reverse complement strand
GTTTGTTTTTATATCTTCTATTGGCGCCGACCCACAATCCGGAACCTTTTACTTAAAGGTAAAAGGTAAGCTGGAAAAATCGGCAAAAGAATCTGGCATTGCAAGCGTTTCTGCCGTGCGCCCTTCCCTATTATTAGGCGATCGGAAAGAATTCCGTTTGGGTGAAAGTGCTGGTGCCATAGTATCAAAAGTATTCGGATTTGCACTAGTCGGCAAACTTAAAAAATACAAACCCATTCAGGCAGGAACTGTGGCAAAGGCGATGATTATGATCGCACATCAACATAAAAATGGGTTCTCCATTTACGAATCCGAAGAACTGATGGATCTGGGCCGGAGTTTTGCGACTTAATCGTAATTCGGAGTATTAACGGGCAGTAAGCGTCTAAAATTTATGAATTTTGACGAAACTCCGCAAATGTAACCGCTTTATCATTACATTTAGCACTAACAATAGTTAAACTAATACAAATCGAAATGAAAAACTTATTAGCAGGAGTTGTGCTGGGTGTTTGCTTTAGTTGCCAAGGTATAATCGAAAATACTGAAACTGAAGTCGACCCGGAAAAGGTTCTCGTCATTCCACAGTTCGAAAACGGTGATGAGTTTACAACGGTATCGTATGCCGACAGTCTTAGATCCGGTTACGGACATGAAACCAAAAGCAATTTATTTGGGAATTCTGCAAAAGACATATTATTGATCACTGCGTACATCAATCCGGCCAAAGCTCTTGACGATGATGCTATAAAAGAGCTCAAAACACAACTTGAAAATTCGAAAATCCAAGTGCTCAATCTAAATGAGTTTGAAGCGGTAAAATATACTATTTACCAAAATGGTAAAGAAATCGAATCATACCAAAAAGATATAGCTGAGTAGATATAATCAAAACCAAAAAAATCCGCCAGTAGCGGATTTTTCCTTAATAACAAATATGTTTCTTATTTATTCAAAGCTATTTTAACCTGATCGGCAGCTTCCTGGAATTCAACCGCTGATAAAATCGGCATGCCTGAATTGTCGATCATTTCTTTTGCAAGTTCGGCATTGGTTCCCTGCAAACGAACAATGATCGGCACTTTAATCGTATCGCCCATGTTTTTGTAAGCATCGATCACACCTTGCGCCACACGGTCACAACGTACGATTCCACCGAAAATATTAATCAGGATCGCCTTAACAGCAGGATCTTTCAAAATGATGCGGAACGCAAGTTCTACTCTTTTTGCATCGGCTGTTCCACCAACGTCAAGGAAGTTGGCAGGTTCGAAACCGGCATACTTAATCAAATCCATTGTCGCCATCGCAAGTCCGGCGCCGTTGACCATACAACCTACCGATCCGTCAAGATCGACATAGTTTAATCCGGCTGCTTTCGCTTCTACTTCAATTGGATTCTCTTCACGAACATCACGCATCTCGGCATATTTCGCCTGACGGTACAACGCATTGTCGTCAAGGTTCACTTTTGCGTCAACCGCGATTATTTTATTGTCCGAAGTTTTCAAAACCGGGTTGATCTCAAACATCGACGCATCAGATCCGATATACGCATTGTAAAGCGATACCACGAACTGCGTCATTTCCTTGAACGCGTTTCCGCTGAGTCCGAGGTTGAACGCGATTCTGCGCGCCTGAAAGCCCTGAAGGCCAACAGTCGGGTCGATTTCTTCAGTAAAAATAAGGTGTGGCGTTTTTTCGGCCACTTCCTCGATATCCATTCCGCCTTCAGTCGAATACATGATCATGTTTCGGCCTTTGGCGCGGTTCAATAAAACCGACATATAGAATTCAGATGTTTCGCTTTCGCCTGGATAATACACATCCTCGGCAACAAGCACCTTGTGGACTTTCTTACCAGTTGCAGAAGTTTGTGGCGTGATCAACTGCATCCCGATGATCTGCTCAGCAATTTCTTCAACCTGCTGAAGGTTCTTGGCAAGCTTTACACCACCGCCTTTTCCGCGGCCTCCGGCGTGAACCTGAGCTTTGATGACGTGCCATCCGGTGCCGGTTTCGGCAGTAAGTTTCTTCGCTGCAGCAACTGCCTCGATCGAATTATTGGCCACATAACCGCGTTGAGTTTTAACGCCGTAGCTCGCTAATATTTCTTTCCCCTGATATTCGTGTATGTCCATAGTAAGGTTTTTGACTTTTTAAAGTGCCACAAAAATAACGAAAATAACCTATAACCGAAGACCATTCACCGT
>CAZLWZ010000360.1:0-2217 GCA_964563275.1 uncultured Flavobacterium sp. | reverse complement strand
ATAAGGGACCGCTTACTGACACAATCCATCAATTGCTGGGCGGCGTTCGTGCAGGTATGGGATATTGCGGAACGAAAGATTTGGAATCGCTTCGAAACGATGCTCAGTTCATCCGTATGACTGGTGCTGGGTTACGCGAAAGCCATCCGCATGATGTTCAAATTACAAAAGAGTCGCCGAACTACTCAATTTAACAAAAGCTGAACCTTTTAGCACTCTATTCCATCTTAATTCGGTGGGAAAGAGTGCTTTTCGCATATTTTTATTTCATGGCGTTAATAATATGATAGAATAGCATGGGGAAACAGATTAATGGAGGTATAGAGAGAATTGAAGAAAGCTTTTAGAATGACAATGTTGCTTACAGTATTAACTATATTTATGACGTCTATTATCGTTCCGCAAAAGACAAGCGCGAACGAATCGTTGAATATATTGGCAGATGCCGCTATTTTGGTAGATGCTGAAAGTGGAAAAATCCTATATGAACAAAATGCTTCTACTCCGCTCGGCGTAGCAAGTATGACGAAAATGATGACGGAATATCTGCTTTTTGAAGCTATTGAAGATGGCCGTATTACGTGGGATCAGGAATATAGTGTGACTGACTTCACTTATCAGGTTTCACAGGACAGAGCGCTCAGCAACGTGCCGCTTCGTGCCGATGGAACTTATACCATTAAGGAATTATATGAAGCTTTGGCGATTTATTCGGCTAATGCCGCTACAATCGGTATTGCTGAAACAATTGCTGGAACTGAAGGCGAATTTGTTCGTTTAATGAATAAAAAAGCGGAAGAGTTAGGGTTGGAAGATACGAAATTCGTTAACTCGACGGGTTTGAATAATGCTGATTTGAAAGGCATGCATCCAGAGGGTACTGGCGAAACTGACGAAAACGTCATGCCTGCCCGTTCTGTAGCGAAATTGGCGAAAGCGCTGATGGATGATTATCCTGAAGTTCTTGAAACGACAAGTATCGCAAAAGCCGTTTTCCGTGACGGTACAGATGATAAAACTGATATGCCAAACTGGAATTTTATGCTTCCAGGTTTAGTTTATGAATATGAAGGCATGGATGGGTTAAAAACCGGTACTACTGACTTTGCGGGACATTCTTTCACAGGTACAGCGAAACGCGGCGATGTCCGTTTGATCACTGTCGTCATGAAAGCAGTGGACAGTGAAGGTGTCGGATCTTATAAAGCACGCTTTGATGCTACCCGTGCATTGATGGATTTCGGTTTCGGACAATTTACAAAACAGGAAATCATTCCGGCCGGTTATCAATTTGAAGATCAAAAAGCTTTGCCGGTTTCAAAAGGTAAAGAAGACGAGGTCAATATCGCTGTGAAAGAACCGGTAACGATGATGGTTCGTTCAAGCGAAAAAGATTCATATGTTCCTGAATTGATCGTTGATGAATCTTTACTTGATAATGGTAAGCTTGAAGCTTCCATTGAAAAAGATCAGGTTGTAGGAACCGTTAACCTTAAGAAGGAATCAGGTTCTGATTATGGTTATCTGAATGGTTCAGCTGGTGGCATTGAAGTTATCACAACTGAAAACGTTGAGCGTGCCAACTGGTTCTCACTTTCCCTGCAGGCAGTAGGCAGTTTCTTTGTTACAATGTGGTCTGGAGCTGTTGATTTTGTAAAAGGTTTATTCTAAATAAAAGCAGTTCATCTTTCACCGGATGAACTGCTTTTTGTTTTGGAAATTTCCCAGCTTTCCATAAGCCTATGGATGCCTTGTTCAATTTGTGGTTCGGACAGGCCCCCGAAGCCGATAACAATGCGGGGTGAAGAGCTTTCCGATTTTTCAATGTCATAGGAATGCAGGCCGAAAACACGTATCCCGGCCGATTTCGCCCGGTCAATCAGCTCTTTTTCCGTCAATGCACTTTGCACAGTAAGAACGACGTGCATTCCAGCCTGTTCACCGGAAATTTTAACTGCCGGCGCGAATGGAGCCAGGGATGCCGTCAGTTTTTCGAGTTTCTTTTTATACAAGTTGCGCATGCGGTTGAGATGTCTTGAGAAATGCCCTTCTTTCATGAACTGGGCGACAATCTGCTGGTCGAGTCTTGGTACGGAAGATGAGTAGTGCAGGAATGTTTTATTGTATTCGAGCAGCAGGGTTTTTGGCAGAACCATGTATGCGATTCGAAGGGACGGCATGAGCGATTTTGAGAACGTGCTGATATAAATGACGCGG
>CAZLWZ010000359.1:0-2236 GCA_964563275.1 uncultured Flavobacterium sp. | reverse complement strand
CCTTTGTATAGAAGCCGGCGGTCTTGCACTTAATTTCGTCTTCAGCATTTACAGTCCTGAAGTAGTTTCAAATCTTTATAAAGGTCTGGATTTACGCGACTTGTATGAACGCAGCAGATCGGCATTTTATAGCATGTACAGTCTGGTTTTAACCATCTCGGTTTTAAAGGCGGTGCTGTTTTATGTGGTTATTGTACTTATCAGTAAAATTGACCTGTCAAGACCTTTCAACAGCTTTGTTTCGCGCCAGATTACACAAATAAGCTACTACACGCTTTCGATCGGGTTATTAAGTTACCTGGCGCAAGTGTCGGCAAGGCATTTAGCGCATCGCGGTTTTGCAACCGAGACCCTGAATTCGTTTTGGTCCGACAGTCGGGCTTTTATTCTGATGGCAGCGGTCATTTATGTAATAGCGATTATTTTTAAGAAGGGAATTGAGATTCAGGATGAAAACGAACTAACTATTTAAGCGATGCCAATTATTGTAAATTTAGATGTGATGATGGCAAAGCGGAAGATCTCGCTGAATGAACTTTCAGAACGGGTCGATCTGACATTATCAAACCTCTCGATATTAAAAACTGGAAAGGCGAAAGCGATCCGTTTTAGCACTTTGAACTCAATTTGCAAAGCACTAGAGTGTCAACCTGGCGACATTTTGGAATATAAAGACGATGACAAAAAATAAGTGCTAAGGTAGTATCGGCATTTAGAGACATTTTCCCGACGCGACATCAATTACTATCAGGTTTT
The DNA here is from genome assembly GCA_964563275.1 of uncultured Flavobacterium sp. GTDB lineage: Bacteria > Bacteroidota > Bacteroidia > Flavobacteriales > Flavobacteriaceae > Flavobacterium. Next base: position 1,480 of record CAZLWZ010000359.1, on the reverse strand, counting down.
GTCTGCATCGCTAGACCTTGCTATTACAATCTCGCGTGATGTTAAGAATATGCCGTTATGGCCGATCTACAACGCAGACTCAAAGTTTTTTACCATAAACGCAACCTTTTGGATTTAAAATCATCTCCTACTAGTCGACTCTCTATTCATTATCAAATATTTACAAAAGATGGTCATAAGTTAATTTGTACCGCAACCTGACGCAAACAACTAAAATAACACTCATGAAATTCAAAAATTTATTTATTGCGCTTCTAGCAATCGGAATCTTTTCCTGCAACAACGATGATAATGGTTGTGCAGACACTACGATGAACATCACAAGCCTTGAAGAGGAATATGGCTGTACGAACACAAAATACCAGATGGACATCAATTTATCGGACGACTTCATTATCATTGATAATCAGGCAGATTTTACAGCAATGGTGACCGGAAGCTGCCAACCGCCAATTGATTTCGCAACGTATGACCTAGTCATCGGCAAAAAAGGACTTACGAGCGGTAATAGCTCGATTGAATATGAACTAATCCAAAATTGCAACACCGGTAACCAGAATCTGATTGTTACTTTCATTCAAAATGAGACAGCTGAAGCACCTGATTTGACCTATCACGCCCTTATTCCCAAAATGGGAGACAACCAGGAATTAGATGTTGAAATTGTCATTAATTAAAAAGCAAGACACTAGAAAAATGCAGCACAGCGTTTTCATACATTGACACGTGAGACAACAACGATCTCGGATTACGTTGCGCAACCATTCTATAATGTGAAAACTTCAGGCCCGCCTAAGATGGATGGGCAAAATACCTGCATCGGATTCAGGTGCATTGCTATCCTTTATAGAAGATGATATCGAAAATGAGGAACCTGAAGTGCAATGGGCTATGAATTTTACTGCAGGGCAAATTCGTGTCTTTCAGCCTGAATTCAGATCGAGATGTGTCGAGCTTGGCGTTCGAACCGGACTCTACAAAGACGAAAAGGTACATAAAGGATGTACACCGAATTACTTGCCCGAATTTATCGCGATGCAGGTCGCGAAGTTGGGTACTTAATACTTATCACCGGCCATACAGTCATCACTTAAAAGTCAAAACCCAACTGCTGCGGCGGCAAAATTTCACCCTGGGCTAATTGTGTTTTCAATCGAGGCTGATAATTAGGGAATGCAAAATCCATATACGGTATTTGTACATCCAGCCAGGCAAATTCATCCTCTGGGTTGAGCATCAGCGGCATCCTGTGATAATCTTTTTGCGCGTCTTTGTTATGAACAAAGCGCATCTCGTTATTAGCCTGTGTGGTTAAAACGGTGTAGGTGTTTAGTACCTCGCCCGCCGGGCTGGTATAGGTCGAGAACAACCCCGCGAGCGAAAAAATCGGTTCATCCGAGTGCATAATCTCAAAAAGCGTTTTTGATTTACCTTTTGGATCATTCCAGTGATGTTCAAAATAACTGGTCGCCGGTATCAG
>CAZLWZ010000358.1:0-2238 GCA_964563275.1 uncultured Flavobacterium sp. | reverse complement strand
TCATAATCGTATTGCGGATTTAGAGACACGCGCTGCGTTTGTACGTCCTGTTTTGCCAGGGTAAAGATTCGGATAAACTGCACTACTTTTTCAACAGCGGCATCATTCTTTTTTTTAACGTCGGTTGCGTCTGCGCCTTTGGTCTCGACAGCAACAGTAATTATGGCCTGATCCGGCACTGCTCTTACCTTTCCTTCACCGGTAACTGTAATTTGCGGCAGTGGCCGGTTTTCCTGCGCCTGCGCAACTGCGATAAAGAGCACGGTAATTAACATCAATAGTTTTCTCATAATTTTCGATTTTAAGTTTTTTGCTCCTGCTTTCAATTGTCATGCCTATATTTTACCCGTCTTAGCCATCACGAATAAAATTATAATCGGTATCGCCAGCACGACCACCATAAATACATTATCGGTGAGCATGTGGGGCTGTTTTAGTATCGTTATAAGATAACCGCCAATCGCTCCGCCAAAATGCGCTGTGTGGCCGATATTGTCGTTCTTCGCCCTCATTCCATAAATCGAGTATAGCATATAACCAATTCCGACGATGTATGCCGGAATCGGAATAGGAATAAAGAACAGGTACAGGCTCATATCGGGTTGAAGCAGGATTGCCGAGTAAAGTATGCCCGTGACAGCGCCAGAGGCACCGATTGCACGATAGCTATAGTCATCTTTGTGGAAGAGCAATGTCAGCAAACTGCCAAAAATCAAACTTCCGAAGTAAATCAGTAAAAAGGATGCCGCACCCAGATGGTAAATGACCACCGGCGCAAAAAAATACAGTGTCAGCATATTAAAAGCCAAATGCATAATATCAGCATGCAGAAATGCCGAAGAGACCATTCGGACCTGCTCGCCGGCGCGGATACTGCCGACATGAAATTCATATTTTCGGAAGAAATATATATCGTTAAAGCCTTTGTAGCTAATCAAAACGGTGCATATAATCAGGATCAGGAGGACGGTATTCATGTGTAGGTGTTTAATGCAAAAATAGGCACTTTACGCAAGGCCACATAGTAATTCTCAGAATCTTCTATAAAACGTATATTTGCACAAATTCTTCTCATGCAATTTATAATTTTCCTGATTGTATACCCTCTAATCTGGCTTATTTCAGTTTTGCCGTTCCGGATACTCTACTTACTGTCAGATGCAATATATGTACTGATGTATTACATAATTGGCTATCGAAAAAAAACCGTTCGTACCAATCTTGCTATCGCGTTTCCAGAGTTATCACCGGACGAACGATTGTCAATTGAGAAAAAATCATATCGTCATTTGTGCGATATGTTCCTCGAGATGGCAAAAACACTGACGATTTCCGAAGCAGAAATAACCAGGCGCTTCACTTTCACCAACCTCGAGGTGTATCTGGATCTTGAAAAGCAGCAGAAAAGCATTGCATTGATGTGTGCGCATTATGCAAGTTATGAATGGCTGATATCGATGAACAAATACACCACATTCACCGGTTATGCGATTTATAAAAAAATAGCCAACAAACATTTTGATGAGCTGGTGCGAAAAATACGCGCCCGATTTAAAGCCGAATTAATTACCACCAAGGAAACCGTTCCGGTAATTCAGCACAATCAGGCAAAAGGAAAAATGGGAGTGTATGGTTTTGCAAGCGACCAATCGCCAAAAGCGGCAAAAGCTTTTCACTGGGCCAGGTTTATGGGAGTGGAGACGCCGGTGCACACGGGCGCCGAAATGCTGGCCAAAAAGTTCGACATGAACGTGGTTTTTCTGAAAATAGCCAAGGTTAAAAGAGGTTATTATGAAGCTACTTTCGAACTTCTGTCGGACGATGTGACGTCGGTACCGGATTATCAGATTACTGAGGAGTTTCTGCGCAGGGTCGAAATGCAGATCAGAACCGCACCCGAATATTATCTTTGGACACACAAACGGTGGAAGCATTCAACGCCGAAAGCTACTTAAACCATTCATTTACCATTCTTTGTTCAAATCCGGTCGATTCGCGATGCACAAACTCGTTGGTGTATTTATTATATTGGTAGTCATTCGACCATTCATGATGATTTTTCGCGAGTTCTTTGATGCTGGCGCAAACAAATTTTATTTCATCATTTGTTGTTGTTGGATGAATCGACATCCTGATCCAGCCCGGTTTCTGAATCAAATCTCCAAGTGAGATCTGCGCAGTCAGAAAATCCGATTTTTCCTGGTCAACATGAAGTAAGTAATGACCATAGGTTCCCGC
>CAZLWZ010000357.1:0-2238 GCA_964563275.1 uncultured Flavobacterium sp. | reverse complement strand
GTATATTGACCCAGCCAGCTTCAGAATATCTGCTGATCCCATAATACAAAAGCGGATTGGGATCATAGTTAAATCCATAATCGCCATATACTACCCAGGTGTTTTGTGTTGTTGCGTTTATTGAAAATATATTGTTACGCTGCGGGCCATCGGGACTAAGGATTACAAATACAGTTGGGTTTCCTATTGTCGTGGTCGCAACGCCATGTTTTTCGGTACCAATATATATAGTTTGATCGACCACTGTCGCGCAGGTAAAATTAGCCACAATATCGGGTATCTGATAATTATTAATCTGGAGAATATTTGCCAATGTCGCGTTGTATAAATAAACTCTCGCCTGCGTAGTTACAATAAGATAATCACTTGCGGCACGAATATCAGTACCCGGAGGTAGCTGCGCAAACGATGTAAAAGCATTGCCGTTTAGCCGGCTAAGCTGCCCTGATGTTGACAGCGCGACAAGCTCGTTGTTAAATGTTTCCACGCCAACCCAATTTCCAGGTGAAACGGTTGTCCATTGATTGGCGTCGATCAGATTCGGGTTGGTGATGCTGGCGCGGCGTATTCCTTCTGAGGTGGTTGCGGCATAGATCTCACCGTTGAAGACTGCTGTTTGCTTAACACTAATTTCAGGAACTGCCGTTCCTATAAAATACGTATCGCCAAAACCGAGCGTTGCGATGTTATATTGAACGATCCCGAAGTCGCACGAAATATACAATATCCCTTCATGTTCCATAATGTGATTTACACGTTTGATGTGAGGAGGAAGCTGTTTGTTGATAATGTCGACCACGTTCAGAATGCTGCCATCGGCTTCATTGACGATCGTCATTAGGCCATTTTCATAGCCAATGATTGTTTTATTCGCTGTTTGGCTGTGGTACAGTGCCGTTATGGTTTGTCCGGAAAGACCGTCGATCGTATTAGTGGTTTTTATGACGTTCGTTTGCAGATGGCGGGAAAAAAGTGCGTTTTCGGAAGCCGCAAAGAAACGGTTGGATGATTGAGAAACGTCCTTGATTTCATTGTATGAAAAATAACCCTTCCACAACTGATCGTTCTGCGCCACGGCGGGTGAAACCAAAAAAGCCGCTAACAGCAGCACAAAAATATATTTCATGTTATACGCAGGTTAGGAAGCAAATATACTAACGCAATTGTTGCCGTTTTCATATATAGCCAAAAAAATACCCCTGCTAGCAGGGGCATAGTTGTATTATTAGGTATAGTTACACTACTCCTTGTGCCAACATAGCATCGGCGACTTTAACAAAGCCGGCAATATTGGCTCCCTTTACATAGTCAACATATCCTGTGCCGTCTGAACCGAACAAAACGCACGACGCATGGATGTTTAACATGATCATTTTCAGCTTTTCGTCAACTTCTTCGGCTGTCCAGCTAAGGCGGAGCGAGTTCTGCGACATCTCAAGCCCTGAAGTTGAAACCCCTCCCGCATTCGACGCTTTTCCCGGGGCAAATAATATCCGTGCGTTCTGAAAGACGGTTACCGCTTCAGGCGTGCAGGGCATATTCGCTCCTTCAGATACGCAGATACAGCCATTGTTTATAAGTGTATGTGCTTCTTCTTCATTTAGTTCGTTTTGAGTGGCGCATGGCAAGGCGACATCGCAAGCGACATCCCACGGACGACCGCCTTCAACAAATACTGCAGACGGATATTTGTCAAGATAATCGCTGATTCTTCCACGAAGAACATTTTTGATCTCCATTATATAGGCAAGCTTTTCGGCATCAATTCCGGCCGCATCATGGATATATCCCGATGAATCCGACATCGTGACTACCTTTGCACCAAGTTGAGTCGCTTTTTCGGCAGCATATTGAGCGACATTTCCCGATCCGGAAATCGTAACCGTTTTACCACTGAAGCTGTCGCCTCTGGTACCAAGCATGCTTTGGGCAAAATATACAGTACCATAGCCGGTAGCTTCAGGACGGATCAATGAACCACCAAAAGAAATTCCTTTCCCTGTAAGCACTCCGGTAAATTCATTCCTCAATCTCTTGTATTGTCCGAACATAAAGCCAACCTCACGTGCACCTACTCCTATATCACCTGCAGGAACGTCAGTATCGGCACCGATGTACTTGGCAAGTTCGGTCATAAATGCCTGGCAGAAACGCATCACTTCATTATCAGATTTGCCTTTTGGGTCGAAATCGGCCCCTCCCTTTCCACCACCCATAGGCAATGTGGTAAGACTGTTT
>CAZLWZ010000356.1:0-2254 GCA_964563275.1 uncultured Flavobacterium sp. | reverse complement strand
GTCGGTTTTTTCGGTTTCCTCGATCTCGATGTTGTATTTTTTGGCGAGGTAGCGAATTGCCTCCGGATATGTGAAATGTTCATGTTCCATTAAAAAAGCGACGACGTTGCCTCCTTTTCCCGAGCTGAAATCTTTCCATATCTGTTTTACCGGCGACACCATAAATGACGGTGAACGCTCGTCTGAAAACGGACTTAATCCTTTAAAATTACTTCCTGCACGTTTCAACTGGACAAAATCGCCAATCACATCTTCGACGCGTGCGGTCTCGTAAACAGTATCGATAGTAGCTTTGGAAATCATTAAGACAGATGTAATTCGGAAGTTATGGTTACAAATATAACGCGATTTACGTCGGTGCGATAAACCAATGTCATAAAAAAAATGCTCCGTCTCCGAAGCATTTTTGAAATATAACTAACCCAACTAAAAATCAATTGATATCGAACCGCACGCCCAGCGAAATGTTATTTTGCTTGATTGCATTAGCGGCAAAAAGCGGATTCAGATCATACTTCACATAAAGGCTTGTTTCGCCATATCCGATGTAAGTGCTTACGCCGTAGATGAAATCGTTGACGTTAAAATCGCCTCGCTCGCGGTACCGGACGTCGTTGCCGTTGTTTTCGTACTTAAGGATTTGTTTCGATTTGACATTTGCTCCTGCGTATCCACCAATCCCGAGCCTAAAGCCATCATGCGATCTAAAACCGTTACCTGCTTTATTACGGGTAAAATCGAACTCAAGGTGTAACGGCACAACGATGTAAACATTTCTAAAGCGTGAATCTTCGAGGTGAATCGCGCTTGTTTCAAGGTTCGTTTGATTGCCGTTTTCGACGAAAATACGATTGTCTGTTGGCCGCAGGTTATTGTACATTACCGACAGGCCATATTTCGCATGAAGCAGATTATGATCTTTCATGATTCGGCTGTTCCAGGTAAAACCCCACTCATAGAAATGCGAACCCCAATAGCGATAATCAGAATGTGCGACCGAATTATTGGTCACCAGATTGTTGACACCTGCGGCGAATACAAATTGGGTCGTGGTACGGCGTTCGGATTTGCGGCCAGTTGTATCACAACCTGTGGTTTCGCGCTCGCCGATTGAAAGTCGGAAGAATTTCCCATAGGATTTGGTAGTATCGACTGCTTGAATCTTACCATCAACTTTCTGTTGAACCAGATCGCGCAGCTCATCGTGTACTTCAGCGGTACGTCGCTCGATATTTTTGGCGCGGACCTCCGCCAATTGCAGTTTTTGCTCATCGGCCTGATCGCGGGAAATGGATCCACTTTCAAGCTGACTGTTTACTTCCTCGACCTCGAGTTTTAAGGCGTCTTTTTCTTCTTTTGTAATTTGCTCGATTTTCAGCGCAATGGCTTTCGCCTTGCTTTCGAATGATTCCTGGGCCGTCAATTCGCTTAAGAAAAGACAAAGCGCCGCTGCTAAGTAAATGGTAAAATTTCTCATGATTTGATTTTGATTAAAGATTGAAACTTGCTGTTAGTTAAAATTACGATTCGCCAATGCGACTTTTACGTTTTGGAAATTCTTTCCTGCCGATCTGATGACCTTTTCCCTGAATGACTGTTCAAGTTCGTTGTCAACCTCGATCAGCAGCGCATTTGGATCCACTTTAACAGTCGGATTTACAACTGAAGCCAATTTCACATCGGCAAGCAGTTCCTCGACAGTGGCGTCTGGCATGCGTTTATCGGCAGAAGGCGGTACTTCGACCTTTACAGGCTCCTGACTGGCGATCATTCTTTCCGGACGTTTAGTTGACGATGGTACGTTTGTTGTCGGTTTCACACTCTTCTCCAGCGAAGAGTTGTTGTGTTCTGTATCAGCAATGCCGGTTTTCGGAGTAGCTGAATTTGGTATGGCTTCCATCGGAGTAGCTTCATTCGTACGGATGGTGTCACTTTCAACGATAATTTCTGTGCCTTGCTCCATGTTACTGCGATTGTTTAGAAAAATACTGCTGATCAGCAAAAAACCCAGTAAACCTGCAGCAACATATAACCAGGTAAATTTCGGCTTTGATTTTTTCTCCTCAGCAACTGAAAGCATTGCGTCCAAACGGTCCCATGCGGCCGGCGAAGGAGTCATTTCCCTCTTGGAGAGCCTATCCCTGAATTCCTGATCTAATTTATTCGGTTCCATTGTGGTATTTCTTTAGTTTGTTAATCTGCTCCTGCAACATCTTTCTGGCATGAGACAATTGTGATTTGGAAGTCCCTTCAT
>CAZLWZ010000355.1:0-2287 GCA_964563275.1 uncultured Flavobacterium sp. | reverse complement strand
CACGTTTATTCGGGTTATACGATTCCGCCAAATTACGATTCGATGATCGCCAAACTTATTACAACCGCGCAAACACGTCAGGAGGCCATCAATAAAATGAAACGCGCTCTCGATGAGTTCGTAATCGAAGGCATTAAAACGACAATTCCGTTCCACCGCCAACTTATGGATGATCCGGCGTATGTAGAAGGAAATTATACCACAAAATTCATGGAAAGCTTCGTGATGAACGATCCGGAATAATTAAGAAACCTGCTGAGAAGCGGGTTTTTTATTTTTATGGCGCCGCCCTTTCCAAAGCAATGGCCACCGCACAGGCCGGGCTGTACGCTGTATCTTTTTCTCGTTCCTCAAAAAAGGATGCCGCTTCCATCCCTGGCGCTACGCCGGCCTGTCGGGATATAATCTGTTGATATGAGCAATCGAATCGGCGATCATTTCCCGTAAAACATCTTTATCGATATCGGCCAGCTTTTTCACATAAACGCAGGACTTACCCGATTTATGTTTCCCTAGCCCTGCCAGCATTTTTTCACGCTTCTCCATATCGGGTGCCAGATAAAGTGCTATCGAATCCTTGCGCGGGGAAAATCCGGTCAAAGGAGCATCACCTTCGTGTCCGCTGTCATATTTGTAGTGATATTTTCCAAAGCCAATTATGCTCGGGCCCCACATTGTAGGCTCAAATCCCGATATGCTTCTAAAAATATCTATAAGTTCAAAACTTTCACGCCGCTTAACTTCATTGTCAACGCTGTTCACAAATTCCGTCACGTCTTTGTCGGTCCAGGTGGTTTTATTTTCTGCCATGATTAAAATTTATAGGGTTTCGCTAAGCCACTTAAAAAATTCACGCTGCCATACCAGTGCATTCTGCGGCTTTAAAACCCAATGGTTCTCATCGGGAAAATACAAAAAACGGCTTTTGATCCCGCGTAGTTGTGCCGCCTGAAAAGCTTCCTGCCCCTGCCCGATCGGCACCCTGAAATCCATTCCACCCTGAACTACAAGAATTGGCGTATTCCATTTATCCACAAAATTTATAGGATTGAAATCGGAATAGGTTTTTTGCGCCTTTACATTGTTTTTATCCCAATACGCACCCCCGAGATCCCAGTTGGTGAAAAACAGTTCCTCGGTCGTGCCGTACATGCTATGCAAATTGAAAACCCCGTCATGTGCTATAAAACTTTTAAATCTATTATTATGATGTCCGGCAAGATAAAACACCGAGTATCCGCCATAACTTGCACCAACCGCTGCAAGCCGATTCTTATCTACATAATTTTCTTTTGCGACATCGTCAATCGCACTTAAATAGTCGTCCATAACCTGCCCGCCCCAATCACCGCTGATCTGTTCGTTCCACTCAACGCCATGCCCCGGCATGCCGCGACGGTTTGGTGCTACGACAATATATCCGTTGGCAGCCATTAGTTGGAAATTCCAACGGAACGAATAAAACTGCGACAAAGCCGACTGTGGGCCACCCTGACAATAGAGTAATGTCGGATATTTCTTAGCAGCATCGAAATCGGGCGGATAGATCACCCATACAAGCATTTTCTTGCCGTCGGTGGTAGTGACATAGCGTTTTTCGGTTCTGCTAACAGCAAGGTTATCAAATATGGCAGCATTGACATTGGTCAGCTGCTTCCATGCCTTTTTCATCAGGTCATACGAAAACAGGTCGGCCGGGTGATTCATGTCGGTTCGCGTAACAATCATTGACGATCCCGATACTCCGACAATTCCTGTAATATCAAAATCGCCCGAAGTGATTTGTTGAACCCGTACCGCAATTTTAGTCAGCCCCGGAAAATTGACTTCAAACAATTGGATAGTTCCGTCGACTGGCGCCGTGAAGTAAATTTTTTTTCCATCATCACTCCAGTGAAATGAATTTACCGTGCCGTCCCACGCGGCAGTCAGGTTAATATCAATTCCCCTATGACGGACTATGATGTCGTTCTTATCGGCTTCATAACCTTCACGCTTCATTTGCAGCCACGAGAGATCGCCGGATGGCGAATACATCGGGTGCGTATCGTAGCCTTTATTTGATTCAGTCAGATTCTTTGTTTGTTTAGTTGCCAGATCATATTGGTAGATGTCGGTATTTGTCGATACCGCTGACTGTGTTCCCGACAGCTTCTTCGCTACATATAAAATGCTGGTGCCATCCGGCGACCAAATATAATCTTCATCGCCACCAAATGGTTTCTGAGGCGCGTTGAACATTTCTCCTTCCATAATGTCGATGCCTTTCGAGCCTTCTTTGTTTTCA
>CAZLWZ010000354.1:0-2291 GCA_964563275.1 uncultured Flavobacterium sp. | reverse complement strand
TCTTTAATTTCTAATACGATATCTGGAGTGCTCATTTTCTTGACACCTCATTTCTAATTAAAATCAATTCGTTTATTCAGGAATCGATAGGAAATATCGACGAGTAAGTTGACGAGTACGAAAATAACGGATATGACCAAAACAGTTCCTTGAACAACCGGGAAATCTCGTGTCCGGATTGCATCAATCGTCAAGCGTCCCATTCCGTTTATCGCAAAAATGGTTTCTGTCAGAACAGCACCGCCAAGGAATCCGCCAAATTCAAGCCCAACGACCGTGACAACAGGAATCAAAGCATTTTTCAAAGCATGACGATACGTAACCATGCGTTCGGAAACCCCTTTAGCGCGGGCTGTCCGGATGTAATCCTGCCCGATAACTTCAAGCATGGATGAACGGGTCATTCGGGCAATGATCGCTGCCCCCCCAGTTCCGAGTGTCAATACTGGCAAAACGATTTGCCGCCATTCATCGCCCCAGCCTGAGGGGCGCATTTTCAGGAACTCAAGTGATTCAGGCATCCAGTTCCCGATGGCGAACCATTGGATCAACAGGAGACCAAACCAGAAGTTAGGCATGGATAAACCAAATAATGCAACTATCATGATAGATGTATCGGTAAGCGTGTAATGCCGGACCGCGGAAACGATCCCCGCAATCAAGCCCAAGAATACGGCTACAAGAGTGGCGTAAAATGCCAGTTCGACGGTGACCCAAAAACGGGCGCCGATTTCATCCATTACCGGACGGCCGGAACGGACAGAAGAACCTAAGTCTCCTTGCACGGCATTTCCTATAAATGTTGCGTATTGAACAGGAATCGGCTCATTCAATCCCAGCCGTTCTTCTATTTGTTGAACTGTTGTTTCAGAAGCACCTTCACCGGCAATGATCTGCGCAGGATTTCCGGGAACGAGGTGCATAAGTGAAAACACCAAAATTGTTACCCCGATAAGAACAGGAATCGTCTGCAAAAGGCGTCTGATAATATATTTAGTCATTTGTTTTCACCTCTCTTATTTTCTCATTTTTGGATCAAGGGCATCCCGTACACCATCGCCGAAAATATTAAAGGCGAGAACAACGAGAACAATCATTAAACCTGGGAATAAAGCTACATGTCCTGCTTCGTACATATATGCACGGCCTTCATTGAGCATCGCGCCCCATTCCGGAGTCGGAGGCTGTGCGCCGAGTCCAAGGAAAGCAAGTCCGGCACCAGTCAAAATCGCTGTTGCGATACGAAGGGAAGCCTGGACAATAATAGGTGACATGATATTAGGAAGAATATGTTTAAAGATAATTCGGAAATCGGATGCACCGAGTGCACGTACTGCGTCAATGTATTCCAGCTTCCTCACAGATAGTGTGGAACCCCTGACCACACGTGCAAATGCGGGAACTGAGAAGATACCGACAGCGATAATTACGTTTGTCAAGCTTCCTCCAAGTACAGCAACGATTGCAAGTGCCAGTAAAATACCAGGGAACGCAAGAAGTACGTCCATCAAGCGCATAATGATCGTATCGACACGGCCGCCGTAATATCCTGCGACTATTCCGAAAATTACACCGATAATACCGCCGATGAATACTGATAAGAACCCGACATATAATGTCAGTTTCGTTCCATAGATGACTCGTGTGAAGATGTCCCGTCCAAAACTATCGGTCCCAAACCAATGTGCAGATGACGGTGCAGCCAATTTATTGGCCAGATCGGTTCTGTTTGGCGCGTAGTCAGTAAACGTGGAAATAATCCAAGGCCCGACAAATGCCATTACTATAATAAACAAGATCAAAATCCCACCGACAACGGCAGATTTATTTTTCGCCAATCTACGCCAGAACTGCTTATAGCTTTCTAAACGCGGATTTATCCTTTCCGCAGTGACAGGGGGATTCACTGTTTCTTCACTCATAAATAACACCCTTTCTTTAATGAGATAAAAGTTTATTTTATTAAACTTTTTTAAGTTTACTAAAAAATCAATGATAATAATAGTGAGTAAACAAAAATGTCGAAAAAAAAATAAAGTTTTATTATGATTTTTTAATTAATACGCTATATTAAAGTAATTAAAAAGCACTGTGTTCATTGGTTTTCGGCTTAATTTTATTATTCTAATATGAAATTAAAATAATATCATGCTAAGAGGCGAACTCATTTTTTTTGCAAAATGTTATTGTTCTGCATATGTATTTATGGTATATTGTTTTCAGAATATTATGTTTTAGAAATGATGTTCTAACTTAAAAACCACAGGGGGGTACGAAAGAAATGAAATTGA
>CAZLWZ010000353.1:0-2293 GCA_964563275.1 uncultured Flavobacterium sp. | reverse complement strand
GATGCAAACGCTTTCGCCGTAGCCGACATGCTTGCGGGACTTGCGCAACAATTCGGTACCGCACTTATCATCGTTACACACGACCAGCGGTTAAAAGACCGGTTTAAAAATTCCATTTCATTATGATCGCGAAAATAGCCTGGAGAAATATCACATTCAAACCACTGAATACGATCCTGAGCCTGGTGTTGCTTACGGCTGCGGTTGCCATTATTTCCTTGTTGATATTGTTGCAGGAGCAATTTGAAAAACAATTCTCGGGAAATATTGACAATATCGACATGGTTATCGGCGCAAAGGGGAGTCCGTTACAACTGATATTATCAGCGGTCTATCAAATGGATGCGCCTCCGGGAAATATCAGTTACGACCAGGCCAAAACCTTTATTAATCATCCGTTTGCCCAAAGTGCCGTCCCATTGGCATTTGGCGACAATTACCGCGGATTTAAAATTGTGGGCACAACACCCGAGTATTTACAAATTTATGCTTCCGGCGTAGCATCGGGAAAGATGTACGATAAAAATTTCGAAGTTGTCATTGGTAGTGAAGTAGCCAATAAACTGAATTTGAAAATCGGTGATACATTTTTCGGAGCGCATGGCGATGCCGCGGAAGGCGAAGTACATGATGAATATTCATATGTCGTCAGCGGAATCGCAGCCCGTTCGGGTAAAGTGGCCGATAATCTTATAATGACAAAAATCGAGAGCGTTTGGGCAATGCACGAATCGCACGACCATAATCCGCCGCACGGCGAAGAAGGCCACGTTCATCATGACCATGAAGACAATCCGGCACATGGTGAAGAAGGCCATATCCATAGTGATGAAGAAGAGCATCACCATGAAGAATTGTCCGAAGGAAAAGAGATTACAGCCGTGTTGGTAAAATTCCGCAATAAAATGGCATTTGTGTTATGGCCGCGCCTGATAGCACAAAATACCGATATGCAGGGTGCGTCGCCGGCGGTCGAAATCAACAGGTTGTTTTCACTGTTCGGTATCGGGCTTACCGCATTGCAATATTTGGCATACGGCATCATGCTGATTTCGGGTATCAGTATTTTTATCGCTTTGTACAATACGCTCAAAGAGAGAAAGTACGAATTCGCACTGATGCGGATCTCGGGCGCCAGCCGTTTTCAGTTGTTGATGCTGGTGTTGGCAGAAAGTATTTTTTTATGCGTCACAGGCTTTGTACTTGGTACGATTGTTGGCAGGCTCGCGCTTTGGCTGATTTCGTCGGCTACCGAACAAGAGTACAAAATGGCTTTCGAACCTTTTGCTTTTGTCTGGGATAAAGAAGGGATTTTGTTGTTGGTCACCGTAGTCGTCGGAGTGGTCGCAGCACTGGTTCCGGCACTAAAAGCATATTCATTAAATATTTCAAAAACACTTTCAAATGGGTAAGATCAGTATTTTTATAGTGGCAATAATTGGCATGATCAGCGTTGGGTTTACACCCAAACAAGTTTCAGATAATTCATCGTTGACCGTCTCCGACACACTCACCTGGAAAATGCTCGGTGATGTAAAATTCACTAAGGGAAGCCATCCCGACTATGGGGAAGTGATGTTCCCGATCGTCAATCAAAAGGTGAAAGGTTATCATACCAGGAAAGTCACGGTTTCGGGATTCGTTGTGCCGATCGATAACGAAAATTATGCGCTCAGCAAGAATGTATTTGCCGCATGTTTTTTCTGCGGGCAAGCCGGGCCGGAAACAATAATGGGACTAAAATTCAAAGACTTCAAAGGCCGTATTAAGACTGATACGTATGTAACCGTGACAGGCTATCTGAAAGTCAACGAAAAAGATGTCGACGACTGGATTTATAATCTTGAAAAAGCTGTTGTCGTAAAAGGTTTATAATGATATCAGATGTTTTCTTTGACCTGGACCATACGCTGTGGGATTTTGAAAAAAATTCGGCGTTGGCTATGAAAAAAGTTTTTGAACTGCATCGGATTACCACATGTTGTGACACCTTTCTGAGTTATTACAATCCGATAAATTTTGAATATTGGGAACGATACCGCAAAGATGAAATCACACAGCAACAACTCCGGTATGGTCGGCTGAAGGATTCTTTCGTCAAAATTTCATACGATATATCCGATGAATCCATCGATGCAATTTCAAACGATTACATCAAATATTTACCGACATTCAATCATTTATTCGAAGGAGCGAAAGAGATTCTGGAATATCTGTCGCCAAAGTATCGTCTGCATATCATTACAAACGGGTTTCACGAGGTGCAGAATACCAAACTGACCAACTCGGGAAT
>CAZLWZ010000352.1:0-2294 GCA_964563275.1 uncultured Flavobacterium sp. | reverse complement strand
GAAACAAAATCCACGGAGAGCGTGTTTAAATCGAAAAAACTCACTGAAGCACTTGCAGGAACGATGTTGACCGAATTTAAGAATGCTTCGAAAAAGTTACTGCTACTTGATTACGACGGAACGCTTACCGGATTCCGGAACGATCCGCGGGATGCTTCACCCGATGCCGATTTATTTGTGCTGCTGGATAAAATAGCCGCAGGAGATGGTGTCGAGATAGTCATTATAAGCGGCCGGGATCGCGAAACCCTTGAAAGTTGGTTTGGGCATAAAGATTATTCGCTGATTACCGATCATGGTGTGTGGCTGCGCCGAAAAGGTCATGAATGGGAGATGCTGGAACGGTTGAAAACCGATTGGAAGGAGAGTATCAGACCTATTCTCGAATCGTTTGTGGATCGTACACCCGGAGCTTTTATTGAAGAGAAGAATTTCTCCTTGGCATGGCATTTCCGTCGGGCTGATGCTGAAATGGCGCATATACGGACGACCGAATTGAAGATGGTGCTTACCAGCATGATCGCCAACAACGCATTAACCGTACTCGAAGGCAATAAGGTACTTGAAATCAAAAGCAGCAGCATCAATAAGGGGCGGGCTTGCGTACGGTTGCTGAGTGAGAGTGAATTCGATTTTATTTTTGCTATCGGTGATGACTGGACTGACGAGTATATGTTCGAGGAACTTCCCGAGGATGCTTTTACTGTCAAGGTGGGTTATCAGAAAACACACGCAAAATATTATGTCAACGGCACTCCCGACGTACGTCAGTTATTGTCGCGTTTTATATTGTAATGCTTTTTGGTCGGGTATCTTCATTTTGAAACGCGGTAATCCAATTTCATGTTCCTGCGGATATGGAGCCCGATAAGTCATGCTCACGTCCTCGCGTAATTGCTGATGCGCTTTGTATTGTTTTGTATCCGAATTTGAATATCTCGGATCGGGGACGAATGGCATTTTGGCCATTTTATGAATGGTAATCGTGGGAATATGAAAATCGAGCTCCACGGTTCCCAGCAATAAATAACATCCGCCACCCTGAAACGGATACTTCTGGAGACAATTGGCAAAATGCGCAGTATCAAAGTATTCACCCTCGGCATCAATCCAGGTGCCGAAGTACATGTCGCCTTTCTTTGTTGGTACGTGTTTACGGGAAATCAAATATCCGAGCATCCTGACGCTTCTCTTGTGGCAGTGCAGTAAATCTTTGGCCATGACGTCGCCGCGGTACTTTGTCTGAAGCAAATCGAACGGAGAGGACGACACCGGAAAACTCAATAATTCAATTTCATCAAAGGCATCTTCAAACGGAGATCGCTGCAGTTCGGGCAATTTAAATTGTTTAACAGGCTCCTGCAACAGCATCAGATCGCGGTTTTCAGGACGGAAATTTACGAGCAGCAGCCGCGCGGCCAGTATCAGTTCGTTTTTGGTTTTCCCCGTAAACCGGAAGGCACCGATAAAAATCAATATCTGGATGCTTTCGATGCCAATCGGGATCCGGTTAATGAAATCTTCCAAGGATTTATAGTCGCCATTCATTTCACGCTCGCGCTGGATTTCATGCCCGGTTTTGGCCTGCAGGCTTTGCAGGTGCATAAAACCGAGATAAATATCATTGCCGTAAACCGTCGTTTCGTATTCGCTTTTATTCACACATGGCGTGTATATAGTGGCTCCCGACATCTTTGCTTCGTGTACATAAACTTCGGTGCGGTAAAAACCGCCCTGGTTGTTGATGACTGCCGCCATGAACTCGACCGGGTAATGAACTTTCAGGTATAAACTCTGGTAACTCTCGACCGCGTACGAAGCCGAATGCGCCTTGCAAAACGAATAGCCGGCAAATGATTCAATTTGGCGGTAAACTTCGGTGCTGAGCTCCAACGGATGGCCTTTCTGCGCGCAACACTCAAAATACCGTTCCTTAACCGATGCCAGTTCCTTTTTTGACCGGCCCTTGCCGCTGATCGCGCGCCGCAGGATATCGCCATACGCCGCCTCAAGGCCCGCAAAATGAAGCGCAATCTTAATCACATCTTCCTGATACACCATGACCCCATAAGTCTCGCCAAGCTGCTCCTTAAACACGTCATGGAAATACTCAAATTTATCGGGATGGTTATGCCTGAAAATATATTCCCGCATCATCCCACTTTGGGCGACTCCGGGCCTGATAATCGACGATGCCGCAACCAGCGTTTTATAGTTGTTGCATTTTAACCGGCGTAAAAGGCCACGCATCGCCGGACTCTCAATATAAAAACAGCCGATCGTTTTACCGATGC
>CAZLWZ010000351.1:0-2307 GCA_964563275.1 uncultured Flavobacterium sp. | reverse complement strand
GCTGCTTCCAGTAACCGGTAAGTTGATTCTTGCCTTTTTCAATCCCGACAGGAAACGCTTCGAAAAAACCATACTTTTCACGACTAACTTTGTATAAACCCAGCTTCTCAAGGTTGTCGGCTGCCAAACGCGTTGGATGAACTATTCCCAGCTTTCCGTCCTGGTTTACTTTCAGTGCAACCTCTAGTTCTTTTTTATCGCGCAGTATGGTCGCTGGCACCGTCTTTCCATTTAATTTTGCCGCCGCAGCCATAAACTCATCGGCGTATTGAACCGGCACCCCGTTGATGCTTGTCAAGATGTCCTTCGGCTTCACGACGTCTTTATTAGGAGAATCTTCCTGTACGTTAATCACAACCATCGGGATCCTGAGCTCCACGACCGACATTTTCTCACCCGATATCTGCTGTCCAATGAAATTCACCGGCAGTGTTACCGTCTGCTGTACCCCGTTTCGTTCAAGGACGACCTCGCGGCCCATCAGGATTTTCTCGTTTAAATCATGGAATTTTTCGACGGTTACACCATCAACCGATATAATTTTATCGCCGGTCCGTATTCCTGCATTTTCGACAATAGGATTGCTGACCCAAATCCCGTCCTTTACCTCTGAATTTGCCACGTACAAGTCGCCATACGCATAGGCCATTCCAATGTATATAATAAAGGCTAGGATAAAGTTTACTGTCACCCCGCCCAGCATTATTATCAAACGCTGCCACGCCGGTTTAGAACGAAACTCCCATGGCTGAGGCGGCTGCGACATCTGCTCTTTATCCATGCTCTCATCGATCATGCCCGCAATTTTAACATAACCGCCCAAAGGAAGCCAGCCAATTCCATACTCGGTTTCGCCAATCTTCTTTTTTATAAGCGAATACTTAACGTCAAAGAACAGATAGAATTTTTCAACACGTGTCTTAAAAATTTTTGCGGGGATGAAGTGACCCAATTCGTGCAGAACAATAAGCAAAGATAAACTCAACAGAAACTGCGAGAGTTTGATAAATATTTCCATTTAAACGTGAAATTCGATAATTGCGAACAAAAATAGTGTTTTCTGCGCAAGTACGACCTGTCACAAAATAAACAATAACTAAATGTTTGTTAATTAAGCTACGCGCGCTTTTATAGCAAGTGATTGTCGGGTAATTTTACGTGTAAGCACACCCACAAAGAATTACTATGAATATCAAGCTCTTTACGCCATTGAATATCAAGACCATATCCTTAAAGAACCGGATTGTTGTGTCGCCGATGTGCCAGTATTCTGCGCAGAATGGATTTGCAAACCAATGGCACCTGGTGCATCTGGGATGCCGTGCAATAGGCGGCGCCGGGTTAATCATTCAGGAGGCCACTGCAGTTTCTCCTGAAGGAAGGATAACGCATCAGGATCTGGGGATTTGGTCCGATGATCACATCGAAAAACTTTCCGAAATCACCTCATTTATACTTAGTCAGAACTCGGTCCCGGGAATACAAATAGCACATGCAGGACGCAAGGCGAGCATTACCCCGCCATGGAAAGGGAATATCCCGATCAGCGCAAATCAGGGCGGATGGACTACCGTTGGACCTAGTGCGATTGGTTATCATGATGAAACAAATACCGTCGCGCTCGACGACAGTGGCATCAATCAGGTTATCGCCGATTTTGCTGCTGCCGCAAAACGCGCACTTGCTGCAGGATATCAGGTTTTGGAAATCCACGCCGCTCACGGATACTTGCTGCATCAGTTCCTGTCGCCGCTTTCAAACAAAAGAACCGACCAATATGGCGGAAACTTCGGGAACAGGATCAGGCTGCTGCTTGAAGTTATCGAAGCAGTACAGCAGGAATGGCCGGCGGTGCTGCCATTGTTCGTTCGCATTTCAGCAACCGACTGGGCAGAAGACGGCTGGGATCTTCCCGATTCCATTCAACTGGCGAAAATCCTTAAAGAAAAAGGCGTCGATGTCATTGATGTCTCATCGGGTGGTCTCGTGAGCCACCAGCAAATCGAAGCCGGGCCATTATACCAGGTACCATTTGCCAAGCATATTAAAAAGGACGCCGGCGTGGCGACCGCGGCCGTTGGTATGATAACAGAGGCGCAGCAGGCAAATTCAATAATTGAAGATAACAGCGCAGATTTGGTGCTTTTTGGCCGGGAGTCGCTTCGGGATCCAAACCTGCCTTTGCGTTTTGCAGAAGCACTTGATGCCGATATCGATTGGCCGGAGCAGTACGAACGAGCAAAAAGGAATTAGAATGCAAAAATTAAAAGTTGCTCTCGTAGCTTACGGAATGTCGGGCAAAGTCTT
>CAZLWZ010000350.1:0-2323 GCA_964563275.1 uncultured Flavobacterium sp. | reverse complement strand
TGCGGATCTCGCCGTTCTTAACCCTGAAGATAACTTCTATTCCTCGAAAAGGATTGTATACTGAGTCAAATATCAATGCCTGTAAGGGCTCATCTTTATTACCATTTGGAGCCGGAATACGTTCAATGATCGCCGCCAAGATGTTCTCGACGCCGAGTCCTGTTTTTCCGGAAGCGTGTATGATTTCGTCTAATTTACATCCAAGTAAATCCACAATATCATCACTGACTTCCTCCGGATTCGCGCTCGGCAAATCCACTTTATTCAATACCGGAATGATCTCAAGGTCATTTTCCAACGCCAGGTACAAATTCGAGATTGTCTGCGCCTGGATGCTCTGTGCCGCATCCACGATCAGAAGCGCGCCTTCACATGCCGCAATAGAACGCGAAACCTCATACGAGAAATCAACGTGCCCGGGCGTGTCGATCAAATTTAAGATATATTGCTCGCCTTTATAATTGTATTCCATTTGGATCGCATGGCTTTTTATAGTGATTCCACGCTCACGTTCCAAATCCATATTGTCGAGCAACTGCGCCTTCTCCTCCCGGGCAGTGACTGTTTGCGTGGCACCCAGAAGCCGGTCGGCCAACGTACTTTTCCCATGATCAATATGCGCGATAATGCAAAAATTCCTGATATGTTTCATATATATTCTCCGATAAGCAGAGTCCGTATTCCTGTATTTTGGGCGTGCCGCCCCGAACATCACTTTATTAAATTCATGTGTTTTCTCGGGGCGTCGGGCTTTCGGCTATATCCGCGATAAAAATCGCGGGATGCCGCCTCTATCCCTCACGCGCGAACTAATCGGCAAATATAGTTTAAAAGTAGCATCCACACAGCGCATTATATCACAAAAAAAAGCACTTCGGCATGAAGTGCTGCTGTTAATACTTAACCTTTTTCACGGCGTCACACGTGGCGCATCGGGTGTAGAAATATCCCTGATACACACATACTTGCCATCGCGTTTTTCAAATACCGAAAAGAAGTTGCCGCTCCTGACCTTTTTGTCATTCGGGTCGGTAAGTATATAATCGCCTATCTCAAGTACCTGATCGCCATTGCCCGAGACGATCACCTCATTAGTGGTATAGGTAATCTTATGGTCTTCGGGGATAGCGATAATATCGCGTTCCATAGCTTCTACAATAGCCTTTTCACCAATTAAAGGCTTCTCCTCATAAGGAAAACTTTTAGCATCTTCTGCATAATAAGCCGCCGCACCCAATGCATCCCTGTTGTTCATCGCGCTTGCGTAAGCGTCCTCCAGCGCCTGAATCTCGGCTTTGATCTCATCTTTGTCAACCACGTCCGTTTCCTTTTTCTCGCACGACACCATGACCGACATGATGGCTGCAAGTCCTCCAATTAAAATTCTGGTTCTCATATTTATCTGGTTTTAATAATTTCGAAAAAATGAGTAGGCAATGACTTTGGGGTGCGACTATCGATGGTTGTTGCGTTAAAAATATAAATTATTTCCTACGATTGCTCAATTACTCCGCGAAATACATAAATTAACGATGTATGGATAAGCACTTTACAATGTCACGGAACGTTTGTAGTAAAAGTTGTAATTTTGCGACATGATTAAGATTGGCCCGATAGAACTCCCTGATTTTCCGCTTTTGCTCGCCCCAATGGAGGACGTAAGTGACCCGCCGTTTCGTCGTTTATGCAAATTGCATGGTGCCGATTTAATGTTCAGCGAATTCATCTCCTCGGAAGGGCTGATCCGCGATGCGATTAAAAGTCGGCAGAAACTCGACATTTTTGATTACGAACGCCCGGTTGGAATCCAGATTTTTGGCGGCGACGAAGAAGCCATGGCGATGTCGGCCCGAATTGTAGAGGCCGTAAACCCAGATCTGATCGATATCAACTTTGGATGTCCGGTGAAAAAGTTGTTTGTAAAGGTGCCGGTGCCGCAGTTTTAAAAGACGTAGATTTGATGGTACGGCTAACGAAGGCCGTAATCCGCAGCACCAATCTTCCCGTAACGGTCAAAACGCGTTTGGGTTGGGATGAGAATTCCATTAACATTGACGAAGTTGCCGAAAGACTTCAGGACATTGGCGTTCAGGCACTATCGATTCACGGCCGAACGCGCGCCCAGCTGTACAAAGGCGAAGCCGACTGGTCGCATATCGCACGCGTGAAAAACAACCCACGAATCACGATGCCAATTTTCGGGAATGGCGACATCAATTCGCCCGAAAAAGCGCTCGAATATAAAAATAAATACGGACTCGACGGAATGATGATTGGTCGCGCCGCAATTGGTTATCCGTGGATTTTCAATGAGATAAAACAC
>CAZLWZ010000349.1:0-2335 GCA_964563275.1 uncultured Flavobacterium sp. | reverse complement strand
ATGAACAATCCCCCGTAATAACTCTGCCGCTGTCAGTATCAAAAAATATATAATTTCGCTCCATGGAAAGTTTAAAAAATATTAGCCCGGTTCGGGTCGACAAGGCGACGATTATTAACCTTGAGAAAGGGAAACTTCCGCCACAGGTCATAGAACTTGAAGAGGCCGTACTCGGTGCAATGATGATCGATAAAAAGGGAGTTGATGAGGTAATCGATATCCTGCAGCCCGATGCTTTTTACAAAGACGCACACAAATACATCTTTGAGGCGATTTTCCAGTTATTCACCGATTCGCAGCCGGTCGACTTATTAACAGTGTCGGCGCAGCTTAAGAAGAATGCAAAGCTCGATCTCGCCGGTGGCGATTTTTACCTGATACAGCTCACACAAAAGATATCATCTTCGGCACATATCGAATTTCATTCGCGGATTATCCTTCAGAAATACATACAACGAAGCCTTATCCGGATTTCGTCTGAAATTATTGAAGAATCCTATGACGAAACCACCGATGTATTCGATTTGCTCGACAAAGCCGAATCAAAACTATACGAAGTAACGCAAGGCAATATCAAGCGCAGCTCCGAAACCGCTCAAAGTCTCGTGATACAGGCAAAGAAAAGGATTGAGGAGATTGCCGGGAAAGAAGGGCTTTCCGGAATTGCAACAGGTTTCGAAAAACTTGATAAAATTACTTCGGGTTGGCAGCCAAGCGATCTGATTATCATCGCAGCGCGTCCGGGTATGGGTAAAACTGCATTCGTCCTGTCGATGGCACGCAACATTGCCATAGACTTCGGTCATCCCGTAGCCCTGTTCTCGCTCGAGATGTCATCGGTACAGTTGATCACTCGTTTGATTTCATCCGAAACCGGGCTTTCATCCGAAAAACTTCGTACAGGTAAACTGGAAAAGCACGAATGGGAGCAGCTTTCAATAAAAGTCAAGAACCTCGAAAAGGCACCGTTATTTATAGACGACACGCCGTCGCTGTCAATCTTTGACCTTCGTGCAAAATCGCGTCGTCTGGCTTCGCAGCACGGAATAAAGTTGATTATCGTGGATTACCTTCAGTTGATGACGGCCGGTGGAAGCAACGGCAAGGCAGGCGGGAACCGCGAACAGGAGATATCGACAATTTCAAGGAACCTGAAGGCACTGGCGAAGGAACTCGGTGTTCCTGTAATCGCGCTGTCGCAATTATCAAGGGCAGTCGAAACGCGTGGCTCGAGTAAACGGCCTTTGTTGTCCGATCTTCGTGAATCGGGTGCGATCGAGCAGGATGCCGATATCGTATCATTTATTTATCGTCCCGAATATTATAAAATCGATGAATGGGATGACGATGAGCATACACCAACCGAAGGTCAGGCTGAATTCATCATCGCCAAACACCGAAACGGATCGCTTGAAAATATCCGGCTGAAGTTTATCGGAAACCTTGGTAAATTTGACAATCTTGAGGATTTCGGCGGTGGCTATGACGACCTTCCTTCGAAAATGAACATGGACGACAACCCGTTCCAGACGAAAAATTTACCGTCGGCAAACGAAGCGTTTGGCAGCAGGTCAAATGATTTCGATGACAGCGACGTACCCTTTTAGACAGGTTGCATATAATTACATTTTTAGTGGCCACAGATTCACTGATTTCTATAATCTGTGAATCTGTGGCTTTTTGACTTAACTTGCCTTCAAAGGAACTAAGTACGCTCCGCAAGATATATATTCTTGGTTAGAAAAAACATCCGAGAAATAGAATGCAGCAAGTTTTTCTGGATGCGGTTAGCAACAGGCGAAATTTTTCAATGTTTCGAAAAAAGTTCGACGCCCACTCTTGTGATATGATCTAGAAGTTCTTGATTCTGTATTTTATTAAAGACCGAAACATCAAATTTATATGGCAATAGAAGATCGTCTAATTCGTTTTCAATTTTATTTTGAACTGATAAATCGATTTTTTCCCCAACCAAGCTTATGTCAATGTCGGAATATGGTTTATAATTACCCATGGCTCGCGAGCCATAGAGAATAACTTTGTCGACCTCTAAATGATTTTTAAATATATGGCAAATTAAGTCTATATAGGAAGACTTTAAACCAAACTTATTATCAGTAGCGCTTTTCATAACTACAAGATTTCATCCTCTTGTCCCGATCGCTTTTCTTCCATAGTTGTTTTGAAATTGTGAAAAGCCGGATAGTATTCATTCAGTATCTTCACATATATTTCATTTGCCGTTTCTTCATTGTAAGTATGAGAAGTTTTATTTCGGCTTTTAATCATATCCATCCAAATTTCGCCATCACTAATTATCTGCAGCTGTAACGCT